>DATBSV010000373.1:0-5732 GCA_036559685.1 Casimicrobiaceae bacterium | reverse complement strand
CAGGCGCTCCAGAAGCGCGGCGAATTCGTCGCGATGACCGGCGACGGCGTCAACGACGCGCCGGCGCTCAAGAGCGCGGACATCGGCGTCGCGATGGGCAAGGTCGGCACCGACGTCGCGCGCGAGGCGTCCGACATGGTGCTGCTCGACGACAACTTCGCGAGCATCGTCTCGGCCGTCGCCGAGGGGCGGCGCATCTACGAGAACATCCGCAAGTTCATCCGCTTCGTGCTGGCGGGCAACACGGGCGAGATCGTCACGCTGCTGGTCGCGCCGTTGTTCGGCATGCCGATCCCGCTGTTGCCCATCCAGATCCTGTGGGTGAACCTCATCACCGACGGGCTCCCGGGCCTCGCGCTCGCGATGGAGCCGGCGGAGAAGGGCCAGATGAGCCGCCCGCCGCGCCCGCCGGGCGAAAGCCTGTTCGCCGGCGGCCTCGCCGTGCAGATCCTGTGGGTCGGGCTGCTGATCGGCGCGCTGTCGATCTTCACGCAGTACTGGGCGATCGCGGCGGGCTCCGACCACTGGCAGACGATGGTCTTCACCGTGCTCACGTTCGCGCAGCTGTTCCAGATCATGGCCGTGCGCTCCGAGCGCGAGTCGCTGTTCTCGATCGGTCTCGGGACGAACCTGCCGCTGCTCGGCGCGGTGCTGCTCGGCGGCGCGCTGCAGGTGATGGTGATCTATGTCCCGTGGTTCAACGGACTGCTGAAGACGCAGCCGCTGACGGCCGCGGAGTTCGCGCTGTGCGTGCTGCTGCCGTCGCTGGTGTTCGTCGCGATCGAGATCGAGAAGTGGCTCGCGCGGCGCGGCGTGATCTACCGATCGTCTCGATCGTCCGGCAGCGATCCCGCGGCGCCGGGCCTGAGGTCGTAGTCGTAGTCGATGACCAGCGGCGCGTGATCGGAAAAGCGCCTGTTGATGTAGATCGACGCCGCGCGCGCCTTCGCCGCGATGCCCGGCGTGGCGATCTGGTAGTCGATGCGCCAGCCGACGTTCTTCTTCCACGCCTCGCCGCGGTTCGACCACCACGTGTAGCGCTCGGGCCGCGGATCCAGCCGCCGGAACACGTCGACGAAGCCGAGCTCGTCGAACACGTGCGTCAGCCACGCGCGCTCCTCGGGCAGGAAGCCCGAGTTCTTCTGGTTCGAGCGCCAGTTCTTGAGGTCGATCGGCTGGTGCGCGATGTTCCAGTCGCCGCACAGCACGATCTCGCGCCCCGAGCGGCGCAGCGACTCGAGGTGCGGAAGGAACGACTCTAGGAAGCGGAACTTCGACGCTTGCCGGTGCGGCCCGCTGGAGCCCGACGGCAGGTACATCGAGACGACCGTCAGGTTATCGAAGTGCGCCTCGAGATAGCGGCCCTCGTCGTCGAACTCGGTGTGGCCGAAGCCGGTCGAGGCGCGGTGCGGCACCTTCGAGTAGACCGCGACGCCTGCGTATCCCTTCTTCTTCGCGGGCAGGAACGTGCCGACGCTGCGGCGCGGCGCTCGCAGCGCGCGCGGGATGTCGCACTCGTCGCACTTGATCTCCTGCACGCACACGACGTCCCAGGGCTCGGCGCGCGCGAGCCAGCGCACGAAGCCCTTGCGCTCCGCGGAGCGAAGGCCGTTGACGTTGAGCGTGACGATGCGCATGGCGAAAAAGGCGCCAGTGTAATCGCCTCTCCCGGGGCGGCCTTATACTCGCCCGCCCATGGACGACTTCCGGCAGGCGTTCCTCGCGTTCGCAGTGGCACGTGACGTGCTTCGTTTCGGGGACTTCACGACCAAGGCGGGCCGGCGGACGCCGTACTTCTTCAACGCGGGTTTGTTCGACGACGGCGCGAGTTTGATGCGCCTGGGCGGCTTTTACGCCGACGCGCTGGTCGCCTCAGGCATGGCGTACGACCAGCTCTACGGACCGGCCTACAAGGGTATCCCGCTCGCGACGGCGACCGCGATCGCGCTCGCGGAAAAAGGGCACAATGTTCCTTGGAGCTTCAACCGCAAGGAAGCGAAGGACCACGGCGAGGGAGGGAGCATCGTCGGCGCCCGGCTGACGGGCAAGGTGGTTATCGTCGACGACGTGATCACCGCGGGAACTTCGGTGCGCGAGTCGGTCGAAGCGATTCGGACGGCCGGCGCGACGCCGTCGGGCGTGCTGATCGCGCTGGACCGGATGGAGCGGGGCACCGGCAGCGCCTCGGCGGTCGACGAGGTGCGCGCGACCTTCGGCATCCCGGTGACCGCGATCGCGACGCTCGACGACGTCATGGCGTTCATCGACGATCGTTCGGAGCTCAAGCGGTGGAAGGACGCGGTGATCGCCTACCGCGCGCGATACGGAGCAACAACGGCATGACGAGGATCCCGGCGACGACGATGCGTGACCTGGCGACGCTTGCCGTCGCGGCGGCGCTCGCACTCGCCGTGGCGTCCGCGAGCGCGCAGAAGCAAGCGCAACCGCCCCAGCAGCAGCTCTACAAGTGGACCGACGAGAAGGGCAACGTCCACTACTCCGACAAGGCGCCCGATTCGCGCGGCGGCGTCGTCCTCGACAAGCAGGGCCGGCAGGTGCGCACGATCGAGGCGCCGCCGACCCCGGAGCAGGCGCGCGTGCGCGAAGCCGAGGCCGAGCGCCAGAAGGTGCTCGCCAAGGAGCAGGAAGGCGCCGCGCGCCGCGATCGCGCGCTCCTGGCGTCCTACACGACCGAGTCCGAGATCGACCTCGCGCGTGCTCGCGCGTCGGCGACCTACGAGACGCAGATCCAGTCCGCGCAGGCGTACCTGGCGCAGCTCACGAAGCGCAAGCAGGACATCGACACGCGCAAGGTGCGCTTCGGCGACAAGCCGATCCCGCCGCAGCTCGAGAGCGAGAGCGCCAGCGTCAACAACGAGTACGCGAAGAACAGCGACCTCGTCGCGCAGAAGCGCCGCGAGCTCGCGGCGGTCGTCGCCCGCTACGAGTCCGACAAGGCGCGCTGGCGCGAGCTCAGGTCGATCGAGACCGCGAACACCGCTCCGCAGGCGGCAGGCCGCCCGCCCACGCCGGTCGCCGGCGCGCCGAAGAAGTAGGTCCGGCTTCGCCCGTCAGGCTGAAGCCTGACCCACAACGTCGGCGCAGCTTGTGGGTCCGGCTTCAGCCGGACGAAGTGCGATAATCCACGGTTCCCCGCTTTTTTCCGCAAGGCCTTCCGATGGCGCAGTACGTGTACACGATGAACCGCGTGGGCAAGATCGTCCCGCCCAAGCGGCCGATCCTCAAGGACATCTCGCTCTCGTTCTTCCCGGGCGCCAAGATCGGCGTGCTGGGACTCAACGGCTCGGGCAAGTCGAGCCTGCTCAAGATCATGGCCGGCGTCGATCGCGAGTTCGAGGGCGAGGCGGTGCCGATGCCCGACCTCAAGATCGGCTTCCTCGAGCAGGAGCCGAAGCTCGATCCGAATCAGACGGTGCGCGAGGCGGTCGAGGAAGGCATGAGCTCGGTGCTCGGCGCGCAGAGGCGGCTCGACGAGGTCTACGCCGCGTACGCCGAGGACGGCGCCGACTTCGACGCGCTCGCCGCCGAGCAGGCGAAGCTCGAGGCGATCATCGCCTCGTCCGGCGCCGACGCGTCGCTCCAGATGGAGATCGCCGCCGACGCGCTGCGCCTGCCGCCGTGGGATACGAAGATCTCGACGCTGTCCGGCGGCGAGAAGCGGCGCGTTGCGCTGTGCCGGCTGCTTCTGTCACGGCCCGACATGCTGCTGCTGGACGAGCCGACCAACCACCTCGACGCCGAGAGCGTCGAATGGCTCGAGCAGTTCCTCGGCCAGTTCCCCGGCACCGTGATCGCGGTGACGCACGACCGCTACTTCCTCGACAACGCGGCCGAGTGGATCCTCGAGCTCGACCGCGGCTACGGCATTCCGTGGAAGGGCAACTACAGCTCGTGGCTCGAGCAGAAGGAGGAGCGCCTCTCCACCGAGCAGAAGCAGGAGGAGGCGCGCACGAAGGCGATGAAGCGCGAGCTCGAGTGGGTGCGCAAGGGCGCGAAGGGTCGCCAGGCGAAGAACAAGGCGCGCATCCAGCGCTTCGAGGAGCTGTCGAGCCACGAGCACCAGAAGCGCAACGAGACCAACGAGATCTTCATCCCGGTCGGCGAGCGCCTCGGCAACCAGGTCATCGACTTCGACCACGTGACGAAATCGTTCGGCGATCGCGTGCTGATCGACGACCTGTCGTTCAAGATTCCGCCCGGCGCGATCGTCGGCATCATCGGGCCCAACGGCGCCGGGAAGACGACGCTCTTCAAGCTGATCACCGGCAAGGAGCAGCCCGACAGCGGGAAGATCACGATCGGCCACACCGCGCAGGTCGGCGTGGTCGACCAGTCGCGCGAGGCGCTGCCCAACGACAAGACCGCATGGGAGGCGATCTCCGGCGGACTCGACATCCTGACCATCGGCAAGTTCGAGATCCCGTCGCGCGCCTACCTCGGCCGCTTCAACTTCAAGGGCGGCGACCAGCAGAAGAACGTCGGCCAGCTCTCCGGCGGCGAGCGCGGGCGCCTGCACCTCGCGAAGACGCTGCTCACCGGCGCGAACGTGCTGCTGCTCGACGAGCCGAGCAACGACCTCGACGTCGAGACGCTGCGCGCGCTCGAGGACGCCCTGACCGAGTTCCCGGGCACGGTGCTCGTGATCTCGCACGACCGCTGGTTCCTCGATCGCATCGCGACGCACATCCTCGCCGCCGAGGACGACTCGAAGTGGGTGTTCGTCGAGGGCAACTACCGCGACTACGAGGACGACAAGATCAAGCGCCTCGGCGAGGAAGGCGCGAAGCCGCACCGGCCGCGCTACAAGCCGCTGTTGCAGTAGCGCTTCAGCGCGCCGGCGTGGCGGCGGAGGGGGTTGCACGACCGCCCAGGCGGCCCCATTTCTACCCGACCATGACTCCATCCCGCCTCCCCACCCGCATCTCCAACGGCATCCCGACGTCGGACGGCGCCGGCGTGCGCCTCACGCGCCTGATGGGCGGCGACCCGAGGATGCCCTCGGTCGATCCGTTCCTGATGCTCGACTACTTCGACAGCCCGAACGCGAGCGACTACCTCGCCGGCTTCCCGGCGCATCCGCACCGCGGCTTCGAGACGGTGACGTACATGCTGAACGGACGCATGCGCCACAAGGACAACCACGGCAACGAAGGCGTGATCGAGACCGGCGGCATCCAGTGGATGACCGCGGGGCGCGGCATCGTCCACTCCGAGATGCCCGAGCAGACCGAAGGCCTGATGCGCGGCTTCCAGCTGTGGGTCAACCTGCCCTCGAAGCTCAAGTTGCAGGCGCCCGCGTACCAGGAGCATCCGGCGGCGGCGATGCCGATCGAGAAGCGCGACGGCATCGACGTGAAGGTCATCGCAGGCACGACGTCGCAGGGCACGAAGGGACCGGTCACGGTCGAGCCGACGGGCGCGAAGTATTTCGACCTCACGCTCGCCGACGGCGCGACGTTCGCGGAGCCGCTCGACGCGTCGTACGCCGGATTCGTCGTCGTGCACGACGGCGCGATCGTGTTTCCCGACGGCCGCGAAGTCGCCTCGCTCGGCATCGCCGAGCTCGGCAACGGCGACGAGGTGCGCTTCACCGCGAAAGGTGCGGCGCGCGTGCTCGTGATCGCCGGCAAGCCGCTGCGCGAGCCGGTCGCGTGGCACGGCCCGTTCGTGATGAACACGCGCGACGAGCTCGTGCAGGCGTTCGAGGACTA
>DATBSV010000372.1:0-3075 GCA_036559685.1 Casimicrobiaceae bacterium | reverse complement strand
GGGATCCTGCCGGCGCTCGAGTCGGCGCACGCGATCGCGTACGCCGCGAAGCTCGCGCCGACGTTGCCGAAGGACAAGATCCTGTTGGTGAATCTCTCCGGCCGCGGAGACAAGGACATGGCGACCGTCGCCGAACGATCGGGACTCGACTTCTCCATTCCCACGAACGGATCTCGCCACCCGTGACCAACCGCATAGACGCGGCGTTCGCGAAGCTCCGGGCGCAAGGGCGCACGGCGCTGATCCCTTACGTGATGACGGGCGATCCGTCGCTCGCGACGACGCTCGACGTGATGCACGCGCTCGTCGACGCGGGCGCCGACGTGATCGAGCTCGGCGTCCCGTTCTCCGACCCGATGGCCGACGGCCCGGTCATCCAGCGCGCGTCCGAGCGTGCGCTCGCACTTGGCACGGGCCTCAAGGACGTGCTCGCCGTCGTGCGGCGCTTCCGCGAGAAGGACGCGACGACGCCGGTCGTGCTGATGGGCTATGCGAACCCGATCGAGGCGATGGGGGTCGACGCGTTCGCCGATCGCGCGCGGGACGCGGGCGTCGATGGCGTGCTGGTCGTCGACTATCCGCCCGAGGAGGCGCGCGAGTTCGCGAAGATCATGCACGAGCGCAGCCTCGCGACGATCTTCCTGCTCGCGCCGACCACGCCCGAGTCGCGCATCGCCGCGGTCGCGTCCCTCGCGCGCGGGTTCGTCTACTACGTGTCGCTCAAGGGCGTGACCGGCGCCGGCCATCTCGACTCGGCGGACGTCGTGCGCAAGCTGGCGGAGATCCGCCGCCACGTGAAGCTGCCCCTCGGCGTCGGCTTCGGCATCCGCGACGCGGCGGGCGCGCAGGCGATCGCGTTGCACGCGGACGCGGTCATCATCGGCAGTCGCGTCATCCAGGAAATCGAGAACGGTCCGGCATCGCAGGCGGCGTCACGCGTCGGCGCGTGGCTCGCGGCGATCCGGCGCGCGCTCGATTCGATGCCGTCGAAACGAGCGGCGTGACATGATGACGACCGTCGAAGATACGCCGATGATCGCCGCCGGGCCGCCCCAAGGCGATCGCCCCCTCCTGCAGGAGGGGGTGCGCGACGCCGCGCAGCGGCTAGCCTGGGGGAGGATCCATTGAGCTGGCTCCAGAAGCTTCTGCCCCCGCGGATCAAGAGCACGCCCGGCGCTCGCAAGCAGGCGGTCCCCGAGGGGCTGTGGATCAAGTGCTCGGCGTGCGAGGCGGTGCTGTACCGCACCGATCTCGAGAAGAACCTGTGGGTTTGCCCGAAGTGCAATTTCCACACGCGCGTTCCCGCGCGCGTGCGAATCGAGCAGCTGCTCGACGCGGAAGGACGCTTCGAGATCGGCTCCGAGGTGCTGCCGATCGACTCGCTCAAGTTCAAGGACCAGAAGAAGTATCCGGAGCGCCTCGCCGCGGCGCTCGAGGAGACCGGCGAGACCGATGCGCTGGTCGTCATGCAGGGATCGATCGCCAGCCTGTCGCTGGTGCTCGCCGTGTTCGAATTCGAGTTCATGGGCGGCTCGATGGGCTCGGTCGTCGGCGAGCGCTTCGTGCGCGGCGTTCGCGTCGCCTACGAGAACCGCGTACCGTTCGTGTGCATCTCGGCCTCGGGCGGCGCGCGCATGCAGGAAGGCGTCAACTCGCTGTTCCAGATGGCGAAGACGACCGCCGCGCTGCAGGAGCTCGCGAAGGCTCGCTTGCCTTTTGTGTCATTGCTCACCGACCCGACGATGGGCGGCGTCTCGGCGTCGTTCGCGTTCGTCGCCGACCTCGTGCTCGCCGAGCCCGGCGCGCTGATCGGCTTCGCCGGCCCGCGCGTCATCGAGCAGACGGTGCGCGAGAAGCTGCCCGACGGGTTCCAGCGCGCCGAGTTCCTGCTCGAGAAGGGCGCGATCGACGCGATCGTCGACCGCCGCACGCTGCGCGACGAGCTGCCGCGACTGCTCGCGCTCCTGACCCGCTCGCCCGCTCCGGTGGCCTGACGCTCCAGGTGTCGACGTGACGCCGCTCGCCTCGGACGGGCGCATCGCGATCCGCCGCTTCGTCCCGACCGACCTCGCCGCGTTCTACGCCGCGATCGACGAGTCGCGCGCCGAGCTCGCGCGCTGGATGCCTTGGATGCACGACGGCTACACGATCGCCGACACGCGCGACTGGCTCGAGAAGCGCGATGACGAGTGGGACGCGCGCCGGGACTTCACCGTCGTCGTCGTCGACGCGCAAACGGGCGAGGTGCTCGGCGGGTCGGGCCTGAACCAGATCAACCACGAGCAGCGCTTCGCGAACCTGGGCTACTGGGTGCGCACGTCGCGCGCACGCCAGGGGGTCGCGTCGGCGGCCGCGCGGTTGTGCGCGCGCTTCGCCTTCGACGAGCTCGGGTTCGGGCGCGCCGAGATCGTCGTGATCCGCGCCAACCTCGCGAGCTGCCGCGCCGCCGAGAAAGCGGGCGCGCGCTTCGAGGGCTACGCGCGGAACCGGATCTACCTGCACGGCGACTGGCACGAGGCCGCGATGTACTCGCTGGTGCCCGGAGACCTCGACTGAACGCGCCGGCGCGGCGGCCGGCCGATCTCGCCGGCTGGCTCGCCTACCTCGAGACGCTGCACCCGAAGGCGATCGCGCTGGGCCTCGATCGCGTGCGCGCCGTGCTCGCGCGGCTCGATGTCGCCATCGCGTGCCCGGTGATCACCGTGACCGGCACCAACGGCAAGGGCTCGACCTCCGCCATGCTCGAGGCGATGCTGCGCGCGGCGTGCTACCGGACCGGGCTCTACACGTCGCCGCACCTGATGCGCTACAACGAGCGCGTGCGCCTCGATGGACGCGAGGCCGGCGACGACGAGCTGGTGCGGGCGCTGAACGTCGTCGAGGACGCGCGCACCGCGGTCGGCGAGGCCGTGCCGCTCACCTACTTCGAGTTCGGCACGCTGGCGGCACTATGGCTGTTCGCGCGAAGCGCGCCCGATGCGCTGGTCCTCGAGGTGGGCCTCGGCGGGCGGCTCGACGCGGTGAACGCGGTCGACGCGGATGTCGCGGTCGTCACGAGCGTCGACCTCGACCACC
>DATBSV010000371.1:0-2883 GCA_036559685.1 Casimicrobiaceae bacterium | reverse complement strand
TCGCCGACGCGCACGCCGAGCGCGCGCGCGAGCTCGGCGCCCAGCACGATGCCGAACTCGCCGGGCTTCAGGTCGGCGAGCGAGCCGGCGCGCATGTGCCTGCCGATGTCGGCGACCGCGTCCTCGCGCGCCGGGTCGATGCCGCGCATGAGCACGCCGCGGTTGACGTCGCCGGCCGACAACATCGCCTGGCCGGTGATGAACGGCGCAGCACCGGTCACGCGCGGGTCGCCGAGCGCCGTCTTCGCGACGCGCTCCCAGTCGGCGAGCGCAGGCATGCCGCGCACCTCGATGTGCGACGCGACCGACAGGATGCGGTTGCGCAGCTCCTGCTGGAAGCCGTTCATCACCGACAGCACGACGATCAGCGCCGCGACGCCGAGCGCGATGCCGGCCATCGAGATCAACGCGATGAACGAGATGAACGCGTTGCGGCCCGAGCCCTTGCGGGCGCGCGTGTAGCGCAAGCCGACGGCGAGTTCGTAGGGAGACAAGGGGCGATTGGGTCGGCCGCGTGAACTAGGACGTTTCAACGCTGAGCGGCGCGCGATTATCGCATGCTAGAGTCCGAGGCGATGCGCTTCACGTTCGTCGTTCCCGGCCTCGCGTCGCTCGAAGCGGGACTCGTCGCGTCGTCGCGCCCGCTGGCCCGACTCGCGTCGTGGTCGAAGGCACGCGGCGAGCCGCGCGGCCTGGCCGCAGCGATCCTGGCCGCGTTCGGCGCACCCGCGACCGACCATGCGCACGACGTTCCGGTGGCTCCGCTCGCGCTGCTCGGCGCCGGCATCGACCCGCACGGCGCATTCGTCCTGGCGGCCGATCCGGTCGCGCTCATCGCGGGTCGCGACGACGTGGCGGTCGCCGCGCGCGTCGACGACATGTACGCCGTCGAGGCGAGCGCCATCGTCGACGCGCTGAACGCACATTTCGCACCCGACGGCGTGCGGTTCGCCGCGCCGCGTCCCGACAGCTGGTTCGCGCTCGTCGACAAGCGTCCCGATCTTTCCACGGTGCCGATCGACACCGCGCTCGGCGCCATGATGTCGGCGCTCGCGCCCGCCGGCGCGGACGCCCGGACCTGGCAGCGCTGGGCCACCGAGATCCAGATGCTCCTCCACACGCATCCGATCAACCGGCGGCGCGAATCGCAGGGACGCTCGACGTGCAACGGCCTCTGGTTCTGGGGCGGCGGCACGCTGGCGGACGTCGGGCTGCTCGCGCCGTTCCACGTGCACGCGCCCGAAGGACGCGCCGGCGATTTCGTGCGGGGCCTCGCGCGCCACGCGGGGGGCGAGGCGATGATGCTGCCGGGCTCGTTCGACGCGACGATCGAGGCCGCCCCGGCCGGGCGGCCTGCCTCGCACGTCGCCGTCGTCCTGCCGCCGGTGAGCGACGCCGCCTCGCTCGACGCGCTCGAGCGCGCGTGGCTCGGTCCCGCGCTCGCCTGGCTCGCGCGCGGGCGCATCGCGTCGGTCGCGCTCGTCACCGACGGCGCGCGCGCGACGACCTGGAGCGCCCAGCATCCGTCGCTGGCGGCGCGCGCGCGCGCCGCGATCGCGCCTCGACGCTTCGAGCTCACGCGATGACGCCCGCGATCGTGCGTCGCGCGGTCCCGGCGGCCGCCGCGGCGCTCGTCGCCTCGGGCATCGATCCGCTGCTCGCGCGTCTCTATGCGTCTCGCGGCATCCGCGAGGCCGGCGAGCTCGACCACTCGCTCGGCGGCCTGCCGCCGCCGTCGTTGATGAAAGGGATCGACGCCGCTGCGCAGCGCCTCGTGCACGCGATCGACGCGCGCGAGCGCATCGTGATCGTCGCCGACTACGACGCCGACGGCGCGACCGCGTGCGCGATCGGGTTGCGCGCGCTCCGCGCGATGGGCGCCGACGTGCACTTCCTCGTGCCGAACCGCTTCGAGCACGGCTACGGGCTCACGCCCGAGATCGTGGCGCTCGCGCAAGGCATGGGCGCGCGCCTGATCGTCACGGTCGACAACGGCATCGCGAGCGTCGAAGGCGTGACCGCGGCCGCGACGATCGGCATCGACGTGCTCGTGACCGACCACCACCTGCCCGGCGAGCGGTTGCCGTCGCCGGCGCTCATCGTCGATCCCAACCAGCCGGGCTGCGGCTTCCCGTCGAAACACGTCGCCGGTGTGGGCGTGATGTTCTACGTGCTCGCCGCGACGCGCGCCCTGTTGCGCGAGCGCGGGCGCGACGACGCGGCGCTTCCGAACCTTGCATCGCTGCTCGACATCGTCGCGCTCGGCACTGTCGCCGACGTCGTGCGGCTCGACCGCGTCAATCGCATCTTCGTCGACCAGGGCCTGCGTCGCATCCGCGCGGGCCGCGCGCACGCTGGCATCGCCGCGCTGTTCGCCGTCGCGGGGCGCGACGCGTCGCTCGCGACCGCAACGGACCTGGGCTTCGTCGCCGGGCCGCGCATCAACGCGGCGGGACGGCTCGCCGACATGTCGCTCGGGATCCGCTGCCTGACGACCGACGACGAGCGCGAGGCATTCGCGCTCGCGACGGAGCTCGATCGCATGAACCGCGAGCGGCGCGCGATCGAGGCGACGATCGAGGAGGAAGCGCTCGCCGACCTCGACGCTCTCGCCGCGGGCGTGGGCGATCGCGCGTCGGTATGCGTGCATCGGGCGACCTGGCACCAGGGTGTGGTCGGCATCGTCGCGTCGCGGCTCAAGGACCGCGTCCACCGGCCGGTGATCGTGTTCGCGCCCGGCAGCGACGGCGAGCTGCGCGGGTCGGGCCGCTCGATCGAAGGCTTCCACCTGCGCGACGCGCTCGACCTCGTGAGCAAGCGCGAGCCCGGCGCGATCCTGCGCTTCGGCGGGCACGCGTTCGCGGCCGGGCTGACGCTGCGCGA
>DATBSV010000370.1:0-4324 GCA_036559685.1 Casimicrobiaceae bacterium | reverse complement strand
CGGGACAGGCGATCGGCGCGGTGGCGGCGGCGCCGTTCGGCTCGGCATCGATCCTCCCGATCCCGTGGATGTACGTCACGATGATGGGCGCGAGCGGCCTCAGGCGCGCGACCGAGAGCGCGATCCTCGCGGCGAACTACCTCGCGAAGCGGCTGGCCCCGCACTACCCGGTGCTGTTCAGCGGCCCGGGCGGCCTTTGCGCGCACGAATGCATCCTCGATCTGCGCCCGCTCAAGGCGGCCTCGGGCGTCGAGGCCGAGGATGTCGCCAAACGCCTGATCGACTACGGCTTCCACGCGCCGACGATGAGCTTCCCGGTGCCCGGCACGCTGATGATCGAGCCGACCGAGAGCGAGAGCAGGCACGAGCTCGACCGGTTCGTCGACGCGATGGTCGCGATCCGCGCGGAGATCCGCGCGATCGAGGACGGGCGCGCCGACCGCGCCGACAATCCGCTCAAGCACGCGCCGCACACGGCGGCGGCCGTCGGCGCGGACGCGTGGCCGCATGCATACTCGCGCCGCGTCGCGGGCTGGCCCTCGGTCGCGCAGGAGACACACAAGTACTGGCCGCCGATCGGCCGCGTCGACAACGTCTACGGCGACCGCAACCTGTTCTGCTCGTGCATCCCGGTCCCGCTGGACGAGGGCACGGTCCCGACCGTGGCGGCCGTGAAGGTGGCGGCGGCCTGACGATGCGCGTGCTCGTGCTCGGGGGAGGCGTGATCGGCGTCTCCGCCGCGTGGTACCTCGCGGCCGACGGTCACGACGTCACGCTCGTCGACCGCCAGGGCGGCGCCGCGCTCGAGACCTCGTTCGCGAACGGCGGCCAGATCTCCGCGTCGTACGCCGAGCCGTGGGCGAATCCCGACGCGCCGCTCAAGGTCGCGAAGTGGCTTGGCCGCGAAGATGCGCCGCTGCTTTTCCGTTTGCGCGCGGACTGGCGCCAGTGGCTGTGGGGGCTGCGCTTCCTCGTCGAGTGCCTGCCGTCGCGCACGCGCCACAACACGATCCAATGCCTGAACCTCGCGCTGTACTCGCGGGACGCGCTGCGCGAGCTGCGCGCCGGCACGGGCCTCCGCTACGACCACCTCGAGCGCGGCATCCTGCAGTTCTACACCGACGCCAAGGAGTTCGAGCACGGCATCGCCGCCGCGGCGCTCATGCGCCAGTACGGCTGCGATCGCGTCGTGCGCACGCCGGACGAATGCGTCGCGCTCGAGCCGGCGCTCGCTGCGTGCCGCGACCGGCTCGCCGGCGGCATCTTCACGGCCTCCGACGAGACCGGCGACGCGCACGCGTTCACCGTCGGGCTCGCGAAGCTCGCGCAAGCGCGCGGCGCGACGTTCCGCTGGTCGACGACGGTCGAGCGGATCGACGTCGCGGGGGACGCGGTCGCCGGCGTGCACGTGCGCGACGGCGACGGGCGCGAGGAGACGCTCACGGCGGACGCGATCGTGTGCGCGCTCGGCAGCTACAGCCCGCTCATGCTGTCGACGATCGGCGTGCCGTGCAGCGTCTACCCGGCGAAAGGCTATTCGATCACGATCGACATCGGCGAACACCGTGGCGCGCCGACGGTGTCGCTCACCGACCTCGCGTGGAAGATCGTGATGACGCGCCTCGGCAACCGGCTGCGCGTCGCCGGCACCGCGGAGCTCAACGGCTGGAACACGTCGATGAACGAGCGGCGCTGCGGCGCGCTCGTGCGCCGCACGTTCGAGCTGTTTCCCGACGCGGGAGAGCGGGAGGGCGTGAAGTTCTGGACCGGCCTGCGGCCGGCCACGCCGTCGAACGTGCCGCTCGTCGGGCGCACGCGCTATCGCAACCTCTGGCTCAACACCGGGCACGGGACGCTCGGCTGGACGATGGCCTGCGGCTCGGGACGCGCGCTCGCCGACCTGATCGGCGGGCGTCGGCCTGGCGTCGAATTTGCTTTTAACGGCATTCCGGAAGAACGTCGGCCATGATCACCCTGACCTCGCTCAACCGCTGGCAGGCCGCCGGCATCCACCTCGCGCTGTCGGTCGTGATCGCCGCGACCGTGCTCGCGGCGCTGCTGTTCGTCTGGTACCCGCAGCCGTACTTCCGCCTCGCCGGCGGCGCCGGGCTCATGGTGATCCTGATCGGCGTCGACGTCGTGCTCGGTCCCGCGCTGACGCTCGTCGTGTTCAACCCGGCGAAAAAGAGCCTGCGCATCGACCTCGCCGTCATCGCGGCGCTGCAGGTTGCCGCGCTGGTCTACGGGATCTCGGTGATCGCGCAGGCGCGGCCGGCCTACGTCGTGTTCGCGGGGGATCGCTTCACCGTGGTCGGCGCGAACATGATCGATCCCGAGTCGCTCGCCTCCGCGCGACCGCCCTTCGACACGCTACCGGTCGATGGGCCGAGGATCGTCGGCGCGAGGATGCCGTCGGCGGCGGCAGAGCGCGAAAAGGTGATGATGCTGCTGGTGAGCGGCATCGACCTGCCGATGCTGCCGCGCTATTACGTGCCCTACGAGGAGATCGTCGCCGACCTCAAGGCGAAGGCGCAGCCGATCGACGCGCTCGTCAAGCGCAAGCCCGAGACGCAGGCGCCGCTCGACGCGGCCATCGCGAAGCTCGGCGTGCCGCGCGCGTCGCTCGCATACGTGCCGGTCCTCGGGCGCATCGAGCTGGGCTCCGCGCTGGTCGACATGACGAGCGGCAAGGTGCTCGTGGTCGTCCCCGTCGATCCGTACTAGGGCCTGCCTAGCCCGCAGGAAGGTGCACGGCGGCGATGAGCCGCCAGCCGCCGTCCGTCCCGCGCGTCCACAGGTGCAGGTAGTAGCCGGCCACTGCGCCGGCCGACTCGATCGCGCCGGAGGACTCGATCTTCCCGTACGTGTAGCCCAGGTCCGCGCTGGACGCCGCTTCGCGTCCGTGCGTCGCGAAGCGCAGCGTGCGCGTGTCGCCCGCGCGCGCGGCGACGACCGCGGCGCGACCGACGACGGGCATGCGGTCGTCGACATGCAGGCGCACGTCGTCGGCGAGCATGGCCGCGAACGCGTTCGCATCGCCCGACACGCGCGCGTCGGCCGCGTCGAGCGACGCGGGCAGCGGGACCGCGACCGGCGACGCGCGCACGACCGGATCGGCGCCGAACGCGGCGTCGCTCACGGCGTCGGGCGTCTGGATCCCGATGTCGGCCGCCACCTTCCACGCGCCGTCGGTGCCGCGGCGCCACACCGAGAAGTACACGCCGTTCCACGACGGCGCGCGGCCGGTCGTGTCGACGAAGCGCGACGGCCCCGTCGTGAACCCGAGGTCGCCCGAACGCGAGACGCCGGCGATCACCGGATGCCACGCGAGCGAGAACGCGGTCGGGTTCGCGGGCGCCGGCCGCGACGCCCACTTGTGCGGCAGCACCATCGGCGCCGGATCGAACCCGATGCCGTCGGGCGCAAAGCTCGCAAGGAACGACGCGCGGATCCCGCGCTCGGCCGCCAGCGCGGCGAACGCGCGCTCGGCCTCGACCACCGAGCGGCGCGCCGAGTCGGACGGGACCGATGCGCACGCGGCGAGCGCGAGCGAGACGAGGGCGACGGACGTGCGCAGGGGCGCTGGGCTCATGGCGGACGATGCTCGCGGTATCATTCGACTCCCGATCCGCTGCATCGTCTCATGCTTCGCATCCTCGCGGCGCTCGTGCTGGCCGCCGCTCTTACGCTCCCCGTCGTTTCCTCCGCGCAAGCGCCGGCGCCGCCGGCGGTCGCGGCCCGGGCGTGGACGCTGGTCGACGTCACCAGCGGCCAGGCGATCGCGTCGCACCAGGCGGACGAGCGGCGCGACCCGGCGTCGCTCACCAAGCTGATGACCGCGTACCTCGTGTTCGGCGCGCTGCGCCAGAAGACGATCATGCCCTCGCAGATGGTCAACGTGTCCGAGCGCGCGTGGCGCGCCGAGGGCTCGCGCATGTTCATCGAGCCGCGCAAGTCGGTCTCGGTCGACGAGCTCGCGCACGGGATGATCGTCGTGTCGGGCAACGACGCGTCGATCGCGCTCGCCGAGCTCGTCGGCGGCAGCGAAGCCGCGTTCGTCGACAAGATGAACGCGGAGGCGAAGCGGCTCGGCATGCTCAACACGCAGTTCGCGAACGTCACCGGCCTGTCCGACCCCAAGCACTGGTCGAGCGCGGGCGACATCGCGAAGCTCGCGAACGCGGTGATCCGCGACTATCCCGAGTACTACCCGTTCTACGCGCTGCGCGAGTATCGCTACAACAAGATCACGCAGCCGAACCGCAACCGCCTGCTGTGGACCGATCCGTACGTCGACGGCATGAAGACCGGCCACACGGAGGCG
>DATBSV010000369.1:0-2419 GCA_036559685.1 Casimicrobiaceae bacterium | reverse complement strand
AAGCCGGACCCACAAGAATGGAAAACGATCAGCGCAGCAACGTCGCGACCGTCTGTTCGAGCCACCTGACCGGCAGCATCAGCACGAGCTGGATCAGCACGATCAGGATCAGCGGTGTGAGATCCAGCGCACCGCCGATCGGCGGAATCAGGCGGCGCAGCGGGCGCAGGAACGGAAATGTCATCGCATTCAGCATGCCCGCGAGCGGCCCGTCGGGCGCGACCCACGACAGGATCGCCTGCGCGATGACGACCACGATCAGGATCCACAGCGCCGCCTTGAGCAGCATGATCGCGGCCGTCGCCAACACGAACAGCACGGCGTTGCCCGTGATCGCCGTGAAGCCCGAGAAGATCAGCAGCAGCACCGTGACCTGCAGCACCAGGGTCAGGTACGCCGCGACGAGCGACGCCCAGTCGTAGCCCTTGCTGCCGGGGATCACCTTGCGCAGCGGCTTGACCGCCCAGTCGGTGAGCGCGATGACGGCCTGCCCGGCCGGGTTGCGGAACGGCGCACGCATCGTCTGCATCAGGAAGCGCAGCAGGAAGCCGTAGACGAACAGCCCGAAGAACACCTCGAGCACGAACACCAGCGCCTGCTCCGCCATCAGTCGTCCCGTCCCAGCTGCTCGCCCATTTCCGCCGCACGCTTCGTTGCGGCATCGACCGCGGCCGCGATCGCGTCCCGCACCTTCGCCTTGTCGAGCGCGGCGATGCCCCGCTCGGTCGTGCCGCCCTTCGACGTCACGCGCGCGCGGAGCGTCGCCGGATCCTCGTCGCTCGCGAGCGCGAGCTTCACCGCGCCGTCGAACGTCGCGTAGGCGAGCGTGCGCGCGTCCTTCGCGTCGAAGCCGTGCGCGCGCGCCGCCGCCTCGAGCGCCTCGAGGAAATAGAACACGTACGCGACGCCCGACGCCGACACGCCCGTGACCGCATCGAGCGCCTCCTCGCGCGCGACCGGCACGACGCCGCCGCAAGCCTCGAGGATCGCGGTCGCCGCGGCGCGGTCCGCGGCCTTCACCGACGGCGCCGACCACACACCCGCGATGCCGGCGCCGACCAGCGACGGCG
This sequence comes from Casimicrobiaceae bacterium, assembly GCA_036559685.1. Taxonomy (GTDB): domain Bacteria; phylum Pseudomonadota; class Gammaproteobacteria; order Burkholderiales; family Casimicrobiaceae; genus VBCG01. The sequence goes on along the minus strand of DATBSV010000369.1, from coordinate 1,349 downwards.
TGTCCGGCATCGCGCGCACGATGCGGTCGTAGCCGCCGAGCCAGCGCGCGATGTCGCGCGTGCGCGTGCCCGCGGCGATCGACAGCACGACCGGAACGTTCGCGACGTGCGGCGCGAGCGCGGTGCAAGCCTCGCGCATCTGCTGCGGCTTGACCGCGAGCACGACGATGGCCGCGCCCTCGACGGCCCGCGCCGACGTCGTCGCATGCGTGCGCGCGCCCGGCATCGACGCCTCGAGCTTCGCGCGCTGAGCGTCGACCGGATCGACGAACGCGATCTCGCGCGCGGGACGGCCGCGCGCGATCAATCCGCCCGCGATCGCGCTCGCCATGTTGCCCCCGCCGATGAACGTGATCATCGCTTCCCCGTCTCCCGCGCGCCGAACAGCGCCGTTCCCAGCCGCACCTCGGTCGCGCCTTCGGCGATCGCCGCCTCGAGGTCCGCCGTCATCCCCATCGACAGCTCGTCGACGTCGAGGCCCGCCGCGCGCGCGGCGTCGCGGCACCGCGCGAGCGTCGCGAATTGCGCGCGCTGCACGGCGACGTCACCGGTCGGCTCGGCGATGCCCATGAACCCGCGCAGGCGCAGCCGCGGCAGCGCCGCGACCTGGCGCGCCAGCGACACCGCGTCGCCGGGCGAAGCGCCGCTTTTCGTCGCCTCGCCGCTGATGTTGACCTGCACGAGTACCTCGAGTGGCTTGCGGCCGGGCGACCGGGCGGCCGACAGCCGCTCGGCGATCCTGAGCCGGTCGACCGATTCGACCGCGTCGAACACTTCCGCGGCCTGGGCCGCCTTGTTGCCCTGCAGCGGCCCGATCAGCCGCCATTCGACGCCCGCCAGGTCGCCGAGCGCCGCCTGCTTGGCCGCCGCCTCCTGCACGTAGTTCTCGCCGAACGCCCGCTGGCCGAGTCTGTACGCTTCAAGAACCCGCTCGGCAGGCTGGGTCTTGGAAACGGCGACCAGCCGGACCGTGTCCGAATCCCGCCCGGCCGCCCGCGCCGCCCGGGCGATCCGGTCGCGCGCGTCTTGCCACGCCTTCTCGTCGAGGCCCATAATCAGTTGACGTTCGCATTGCGGTGCAGCGCGGCACGTTTAATGCTTTCGGCATACGGCTGCGCCGCCGATTATAGGGCCCGTCGATGGACATTACCGAGCTCCTCGCTTTCGCGGTCAAGAACAAGGCGTCCGACCTGCACCTGTCGTCGGGCCTGCCGCCCATGATCCGCGTCCACGGCGACATCCGGCGCATCAACCTGCCGCCGATGGAGCACGACGACGTGCACGCCATGGTGTACGACATCATGAGCGACCAGCAGCGGAAGATGTACGAGGAGACGCTGGAGTGCGAC
>DATBSV010000368.1:0-7204 GCA_036559685.1 Casimicrobiaceae bacterium | reverse complement strand
CTGGAACTTCTTGTACTTCTCGTGCACCTCGCCGCCGCACTTCGGGCACGGCACGGTGAGCGTCGCGAAGTCGCCCGGGATCGTGTCGCTCTCGTAGTTCTTCGCCTGCGCGACGATGTGCTTCGTCATCGCGACGATCTCTTTCATGAACGCCGAGCGCTTGAGCTTGCCGTGCTCCATCTGCGCGAGCTTGAACTCCCACTCGGCGGTGAGCTCGGGGCTGAAGAGCTCGGGCACGCCGAGGCCGTGCAGGAGCGTCATCAGCGAGGACGCCTTCGCGGTCGGCACGAGCTCCTTGCCCTCGCGGTAGATGTAGCGCTCGCCGATCAGGCCTTCGATGATCGACGCCCGCGTGGCCGGCGTGCCGAGGCCCTTCTCGCGCATCGCCTCGCGCAGCTCCTCGTCCTCGATCGCCTTGCCGGCGCCTTCCATGGCCGAGAGCAGCGTGCCCTCGTTGTAGCGTGGCGGCGGCCGCGTCACGAGCTTCTGCGCTTCCACCTTGACCGTCGCGACCTTCTCGTTCGCCTTCACCGGGACGAGCGAAGCAGTGTCCTCGGCCGCCTCCTTGCCGTAGACCGCGAGCCAGCCGGGCTCGACCAGCACCTTGCCCTCGGTCTTGAACGGCTCGCCCTCGACGCGCGTGATGCGCGTCGTGACGAGGAACTCGGCCGGCGGGTGGAACACGGCGAGGAAGCGCCTGACCACGAAGTCGTAGAGCTTCTGCTCGAGCTCGTTCAGGTGCTTCGGCGTCGACAGTGTCGGGATGATCGCGAAGTGGTCGGACACCTTCGCGTTGTCGAAGATGCGCTTGTTGGGCTTGACCCACTTTTCCTTGATGACGCGCCGCGCGTGCGTGCCGTAGGCGTTGGTCTCGCCGAGCACCTCGAGCGTCTTCCTCACGGTGCCGACGTAGTCCTCGGGCAGCGCGCGCGAGTCGGTGCGCGGATAGGTCAGCACCTTGTGCTTCTCGTAGAGGGCCTGCGCGAGCGACAGCGTCGTGCGCGCCGAGAGGCCGAAGCGGCCGTTCGCCTCGCGCTGCAGCGTCGTGAGGTCGTAGAGCAGCGGCGGGCTCTGCGTCGACGGCTTCGATTCCTCGGTGACGACGCCGGGCTTGCCCAGGCACTTCGCGGCGATCGCGCGCGCCTTCGCCTCGTCCCACAGGCGCTCGGCGCGCGCGTCGGGATCGTCGTCGGGCTTGCGGAACTTCTCGTCGAACCAGCGGCCCGGATACTCGCCGGCCGCCGCGCGGAACGTGCCGTGCAGTTCCCAGTAGTCGCGCGCCACGAACGCGCGGATCTTCGCCTCGCGCTCGACCAGGATCGCGAGCGTCGGCGTCTGCACGCGCCCGACGGTCGTGAGCTGGAAGCCGCCCGACTTCGAGTTGAACGCGGTCATCGCGCGTGTGCCGTTGATGCCGACCAGCCAGTCCGACTCGGAGCGGCACTTCGCGGCGTCGGCGAGCGGCAGCATCGCCGCGTCGGCGCGCAGCTCCTCGAACCCGTCGCGGATCGCCGCCGTCGTCATCGACTGCAGCCACAGCCGGCGGATCGGCTTGTCGGTGCCCGCGAACTGGACCAGGTAGCGGAAGATGAGCTCGCCCTCGCGCCCGGCGTCGCACGCGTTGACGATCGAGCCGACGTCCTTGCGCTTGATCAGCCTGATCAGCGTCTTGAGCCGGTCCTCGGACTTCTCGATCGGCTTCAGCGCGAACTCGGACGGGATCGCCGGCAGGTGCGCGAAGGTCCACTTGCCGCGCTTGACCTCCTCGTCCTCGGGCATCCCGATCTCGAGGAGGTGCCCGACCGCGGACGAAACGATGGTGTCGTCGCGCTCGAAATAGTCGCCATGGCGCGTGAAGCCGCCGAGCGCGCGCGCGATATCGGCGGCGACGGAGGGCTTCTCGGCGATGACGAGGCGCTTGGCCATGGGGCGGCGAATACTACTAGAGGGGTTTGCGAGTCCGCAAGGAAGCTTACCTGCGCGGGCGCACGCGCGTGCGTGAGCGCGCACGCACGCGAGAGGATGTCAGCGCAGGCGCTCCCACCCGCCGCCCGGAAGGGCAGCGACGCGTCCCTCCAGTTGGAGGTGGACGAGCGTCGCCGCAAGCGCCTCGGCGCGCAGGCCCGTGCGCGTGACGAGCCGGTCGAGGTCGACGGGGCCGCGACCCATCGCGTCGAGCACGCTTGCGTGCACCGGATCGGCGGGCGGTGGATCGCCCGCGCGTGCCTCGCGCGCGCGAGGCGCGGTCGCACCGAGCTCGGAGAGCACGTCCTGCGCGGTCTCGACGAGCTTCGCGCCGTCGCGGATCAGCGCGTGCGGCCCTTTCGACAGAGGCGAGTGGATCGAGCCCGGGATCGCGAACACGTCCTTGCCCTGCTCGGCGGCGAGCCGCGCGGTGATGAGCGAGCCCGAGCCCGGCGCCGCCTCGACGACGAGCACGCCGCGCGCGAGACCGGCGATCAGCCGGTTGCGGCGCGGGAAGTTGCCCTTGAGCGGCGGCATGCCCGGCGCGAACTCGGTCACGAGCGCGCCGCGCGTCGCGATCGCGTGCGCGAGGTCGCGATGCGCGGCCGGATAGACGCGGTCGGGCCCGGTGCCGGTCACGGCGATCGTCGAGGCCGGCGACTCGAGCGCGCCGCGGTGCGCCGCGCCGTCGATGCCCTGCGCGAGCCCGGAAACGATCGTGAAGCCCGCATCGGCCAGCGTACGCGCGAACGCATGCGCGTCCTCGAGGCCCTGAGGCGTGCCCTGGCGGCTGCCGACGATCGCGATCGACGGCGCGTTGAGGAGCTCGAGGCGGCCGAGCGCGTAGAGCGCCGGCGGCGGATCCGTGAGCTCGAGCAGCGCGCGCGGGTAGTCGTCGTCGTCCCACGCGAGCAACCGATGGCCCGGCTCGGCGAGCCAGGCGGCCGCCGCGTCGTCGTGCGTGCGATCGCGCGACGCGAGCCGCGCGGCGGCCTCGCGCCCGGCCACGCCCTCGACGCTCGCGCGCGACGCCTCGAGCACGCGCTCGGGCGCGCCGAACGCGCGCAGCAGCGTCACGAGCGTCGGCGCGGCGAGTCCGGCGGACGAGAGCGCCGCCCACGCCGCGGCGCGCGTGGCGTCGGTCATCGGAGCGGCGTCGCGCCGCGCGGGGAGTGTCAGGGTCGCCGGACCGCGTCGCCCACGACGACCGGATCGGTCGTGTTGAGCAGGATCGCGTAGCTCACGCGCTCGAAGACGCGGAAGACGAACATGAGGCCGACACGCTCGTCGGGCACCTGCAGCTGGTTCTGCGGCAGGAACGTCGTCGTCTGGTCGAGGAAGCGCAGCATGAACGGCGTGCCCATGTTCGGCCGCGGGTCGTTGATCGCCGGCACCGTCTTGTAGATCGCCATCACGTGGCCGACCTCGAGGCCCTGCTGGCGGCCGAGGTCGATCGTGACGATGTTGCCGCGGCCCATCTCGCTCGCATTGCGCGAGGCCGAGATGATGGAGCCGCGCAGGTCGGCCTCCGGCGCGTGCGGCACGTAGTTGATCAGCGTCTCGCGCGGCACCGGCAGCAGCCGGTCGCCGATGAAGATCTCCTCGGTCGAGTCGGTGATCTGCACGGTCGACACGTCGGAGAAGCGGTCGACGCGCACGGAGCCGACATAGCGGTTCTCGTAGCCCAGCACCTCGCCGTTGGGCGCCACGAGCGGATTGCCGGGGCGGTAGATGTACCAGCGGTCGCCGAGCTTGGGATCGAGGCCGACGACGTAGACCTTGTCGCCCTCGCCGCGCACGACGCGGTCGCGGTTGCGCCCCTCGACGATCTCGGGCGCCTCGAGCAGGCCGGGGACCTGCGTGATGACCGGCTTGGTCAGGTACGGCTCGAGGTCGCCGGGCGGGATGCTCGGGATCGCCTGCGCGTCCAGCGGCTCGGAACGGACGCGCGGCGACACGCGGTTGGAGTCGGTCGGGGCGTTCACCATCATCGTGCCCACGCCGGCCTGGGCGATCGACAGCCGCGGCTGGCCGTCGGTCGTGTAGTCGAGGACGACGACGTCTCCCGGGTAGATCCGGTGCGGGTTGCGGATCTGGTCGCGGTTCATGCGCCAGACATCGGGCCAGCGCCACGGATCCTTGAGGAAACGTCCCGAGATGGCCCACAAGGTGTCGCCTTTTTGCACCGTGTAGGCGTTCGGTGCGTTGTCGGCGAGCTTGATCGGGTCCTGCGCGAATGCGGACCCGGCGGCCGCGATGGCGCCCGCGGCGACCGCGAGGGCGAAGCGGCGAAGCATGCTAAAGTGTTGACGCATAAGACCTCTTCCGGGCCGGGCGGGTCTTGCGAATGTCCTAAACCGCCGCAAAATAAGGACTTGGAATCGATTCTGCATCCGGCACCTGCAATTGTCCAGCCTGCGCATGCTGCTCCAGATCCTCGAATACCCGGACCCGCGGCTTCGGAAGATCGCCTCCCCGGTCGGCAAGGTGACTCCCGAGATCCAGAAGCTCGTCCGCGACATGGCCGAGACCATGTACGCCGCGCCGGGCATCGGCCTGGCCGCGACCCAGGTCGACGTCCACAAGCGCATCATCGTCATGGACATTTCCGACGCCCGTGACGAATTGCGCGTGTTCATCGACCCCGCGATCGTGTCCGCCGAGGGCGAGGCCGACAACGAGGAAGGCTGCCTCTCGGTCCCCGGCTACTACGACAAGGTCACCCGGGCCGCGAAGATCCGCGTCCGCGCCACCGGCGCCGACGGCAAGCCCTACGAGCTCGACGCCGAGGGCCTCCTCGCCGTCTGCATCCAGCACGAAATGGACCACCTGCTGGGCAAGGTCTTCGTCGACTACCTGTCCCCGCTCAAGCGGGCGCGGCTGACCGGCAAGCTGCGCAAGAAGCAGCGCCTGGCCGGCTAGCCGGGCTTGAAAGCCGTGGCGGCGCTGCGCGTCGGCTTCGCCGGCACCCCGCCGTTCGCGGCCCGGGCGCTCGAGGCGATCGCGCGGGCCGGCTTCACGATACCGCTGGTCCTGACCCAGCCCGATCGGCCGAAGGGCCGAGGCCTGCGGCTCGAGCCCTCGCCGGTCAAGGCGCTCGCCCTCGACCTCGGCCTTCCGGTCCAGCAACCCGCGACGTTGCGCACGCCCGAGGCCCGGGCGAGCATCGTCGCGGTCCCGCTCGACGTGCTGGTCGTCGCCGCGTACGGGCTGATCCTGCCGCCGGCGATCCTCGGCTGGCCGCGCCACGGCGGCCTCAACATCCATGCCTCGCGTCTGCCGCGCTGGCGCGGCGCCGCGCCGATCGCGCGCGCGATCGAAGCCGGCGACCGCGACTCCGGCATCACGATCATGCAGATGGACGCCGGGCTCGACACCGGGCCGATCGTCGACATCGCCGACGTGCCGATCGCGCACGACGAGACGTCCGCGACGCTGCACGACAAGCTAGCGGCGACCGGCGCGCACGCGATCGTCGCGGTCCTCGGCCGGCTCGCGCACGACGGGACGCTCGCGTCGACGCCGCAGCCTTCCGGCGGCGTCTCCTACGCCTCCAAGATCGGACCGCGCGACGCGGCGATCGACTGGTCGCTCTCCGCGGTCGTGCTCGACCGGCGCGTGCGCGCGTTCGATCCGGTGCCCGGCGCCCACGCGCGCTTCGGCGACGAGGCGGTCAAGATCCGGCGCGCGCGCGCGATCTCGCGCAGCGTCGACGCGGCGCCCGGCGAGGTGATCGCGCGAAGCGCCGACGGCATCGACGTCGCGTGCGGCCCCGCGGCGGCGGAAGGCGCGCTGCGCCTGGTCGAGGTGCAACCCGCGGGCGGCAAGCGCATGCGCGCCGACGCGTACGCGGCCGGCCGCGGCATCGCGCGCGGCGCGCGCTTCGATCCCGGCTAGGCAGGCCCCGACGATGGACGCCTCGCAGCGGCAGGCCGCCGACGCGGTCCTGCGCGTGCAGGACGGCGCGACGCTGTCGCGCGCGCTCGAGGCGTCGGGCGCCGCGTCGACGCCGGCGCGCGCGTACGTGCACGAGCTCGCCTACGGCACGCTGCGCCACTGGGGCACGCTCGAGGCGATCGCGCGTGCGCTCGCGCACAAGCCGCCCGCCGACGCGCGGCTCGTCGCGATCGTCGCGGTCGCGCTCTACCAGCTCGAATTCATGCGCGCAGAGCCGCATGCGGTCGTCGACCGCGCGGTCGCGGCGGCCGGCGACGCGGTGCGTCCGCAGGCGAAGGGGCTCGTCAACGCGTTGTTGCGCCGATTCCTGCGCGAGCACGACGCGGTGCTCGCGCAGGTGATGACCCAACCGGTCGCGCGCTGGTCGCACCCGCGCTGGTGGATCTCGCGCGTGCGAAGCGACTGGCCGAACGACTGGGAGCAGATCCTCGGCGCCGGCAACGAGCACCCGCCGCTCACGCTGCGCGTCAACGCGCGCGTCACGACGCGCGAAGCGCTCGGCGCGCGGTTCGCATCGGCGGGCATCGCGTGCGAAGCGGTGGGCGCGAGCGGAATCATCGTCTCGCCGCCGCGACCGGTGCGCGAGCTGCCCGGCTTCGACGAAGGCGCATTCTCGGTGCAGGACGCGGGCGCGCAGCTCGCGGCGCCGATCCTCGACGCGCGCGACGGCGAGCGCGTGCTCGACGCGTGCGCGGCGCCCGGCGGCAAGACGACCCACATCCTCGAGCGCGCGGACGTCGAGCTCGTCGCGCTCGACAGCGATGCCGCGCGGCTCGCGCGCGTCGGCGAGAACGCGACGCGGCTCAAGCTGCCGCCCGGTAGCGTTCGCGCAGTCGCCGGCGACGCAGCGGCGCCGACGACGTGGTGGGACGGCCGGCCGTTCGACCGCATCCTCGCGGACGTGCCGTGCACGGCCTCCGGCATCGTGCGGCGCCATCCCGACGGCAAGTGGCTCAGGCGCGCGAGCGACGTGGCCGCGCTGGCCGCGACGCAGCGCACCCTGCTCGACGCGCTTTGGGGCTGTCTTGCGCCGGGCGGGACGCTGCTCTACGCGACCTGCTCGGTATTCGTCGAGGAAAACGAGGCGCAAGCGGCAGCGTTCGCAGCCCGGACGCCCGGCGCGTTGCGCGAAAGCGTCGCCTATGCGCCCGAGGTCGAGTCTCGCGGGGGTCAACTCTTGCCTTCGCTCCCGGGCGCACCCCACAATCAGGACGGTTTCTTCTACGCGCGTTTCCGCAAGGGCTAACGCTCGCGCCCTTAAGGTTCGGGCGCGCATGCCGCG
>DATBSV010000367.1:0-4115 GCA_036559685.1 Casimicrobiaceae bacterium | reverse complement strand
CCGACGCGATCGCGCTGGTCGGGCTGTTCGCGCTCGCTCGCGTCTTCATGGCGCTCGCCGCGATGGACATCGGCACGGCGTTCGGCTCGCTTGGGGCGCGCCGCGAGATGTTCGTCGGCTTCCTCGCCGAGCCCGCGCTCCTCATGGTGCTGTTCACCGCCTCGCTGATCTCCGGCTCGACGTCGCTGCCGTCGATCGTCGAGACCCTCGCGCATCGCGAGCTCGCGATCTACCCGAGCCTCGCGTTCGCCGGGGTCGCGTTCACGATGGTGTCGCTCGCCGAGAACGCGCGCATACCGGTCGACAACCCGGCCACGCACCTCGAGCTCACGATGATCCACGAGGCGATGCTGCTCGAGTACTCGGCGCGCCACCTCGCGCTGATCGAGTGGGCCTCCGCGCTCAAGCTCTTCAACTACTCGTGCATCGGCCTCGCGCTGTTCTTCCCGTTCGGCATCGCACAGGGGAGCGACGACTGGCTGGCGATCGCGATGGCGGTCCCGGTGCTGGTGGGGAAGCTCGTGGCGGGCGGGTTCGCGCTCGCGCTGATCGAAACCACGTCGGCCAAGATGCGCATCTTTCGCGCGCCCGAGTTCCTCGGCACCGCGTTCCTGCTCGCCGTGCTGGCGATGCTCGTCCATCTGCTGCTCGGGAGCTAGCGATCGATGTCGCCCCCCCGAAACTCGCTTTGCTCGTCTCCCCCCGAGGGGCCGGCGCGCCCTTGGGGCGGCCCGGCGGGCGCGCCATGAACATCCTCCCGCTCTACGCCCAGCTCATCAACCTCTTCGCCGCGCTGCTGCTCCTGCTGGCGTTCGCGATGCTCGCGCAGCGGCGCGTGCTGACGCTGATCGACCTGTTCGCGGCCCAGGGGCTCTCGCTCGCGGCGTCGACGGCAGTCGTCGCGTTCGGCACGGGCCACACGCACCTCTACTGGTCGGCCGGCCTCACGCTCGTGCTGAAGGTGTTCCTGCTGCCCTGGATCCTGCACCGGCTGATCCGCAAGCTCGACGTCAAGTGGGACATCGAGCGGCTCATCAACGTGCCGACGACCATGTTGATCGGCATCGTGCTGGTCGTCTTCGCGTTCAACCTCGCGGTGCCGATTTCGCAGCTCGCGAGCACGGTGACGCGATCGACGCTCGGCATCGCGATGGCCTGCGTGATGCTGTCGTTCCTGATGATGATCACCCGGCGCAAGGCGATCCCGCAGGTGATCGGCTTCCTGTCGATGGAGAACGGGCTCTTCTTCGCGGCGACGAGCGCCACCTACGGGATGCCGATGGTGGTCGAGCTCGGCATCGCGCTCGACGTGCTGGTCGGCGTGCTGATCCTCGGCGTGTTCTTCTTCCAGATCCGCGAGCAGTTCGACAGCCTCGACTTGCGGCATCTCGAGAAGCTCAAGGAAGGCGAGTGATGCACGGGCCGCGCGCCGGGACGGCGGAGGCCGCGACGTGATCGAGCTCGTCGCCGTCCTCGGCTTCCCGCTCGTCGGGGGCCTTGCGCTCGCCATCGTCGGCCATCGCGACGAGGCGCCGGCCGTGAACGTCGCCGCGAGCCTCGCCACGCTCGTCGCGGCGGCGGCGCTGACCTTCCGCGTCGTCGTCGAGGGGCCGATGCTGGTGCTGGACAAGCTCTTCTTCGTCGACTCGTTCAACGTGTTCCTCGTCGCGCTGACCGCGTTCGTCGGCTTCACGACGTCGCTGTTCTCGCGGCCCTACATGCGCATCGAGAAGGAGCGCGGACACGTCAACGCGGCGCGGCTGCGGCTCTACCACGCGATGTACCAGCTCTTCAACTTCACGATGCTCCTGGCGCTGCTCACCAACAACATGGGCATCCTGTGGGTGGCGCTGGAGGCGGCGACGCTGACGACGGTCCTGCTCGTGTCGCTCTACCGGACGCCGGCGAGCCTGGAGGCCGCGTGGAAGTACTTCATCCTGTGCGGCGTCGGCATCGCCCAGGCGCTGTTCGGAACGATCCTGCTCTTCTTCGCGGCCGAGAAGCTCCTCGGCGGCGGCGGCGGGGCGCTCCTGTGGACCGAGCTCGACGCGGTCAAGACGCAGCTCGAGCCCACCGTGCTTTCGATCGCCTTCGTGTTCCTGCTGGTCGGCTACGGCACGAAGGTGGGCCTCGTTCCGCTGCACAACTGGCTGCCCGACGCGCATGCCGAGGGCCCGACGCCCGTGTCGGCGGTGCTGTCCGGGCTCCTGCTGAACGTCGCGCTGTACGCGGTGGTCCGCTGCAAGGTGCTGGTCGACGGCGCGATCCCGACGGCCTTCGCCAGGAATCTGATGATGGGCTTCGGCCTCCTGTCGGTCGTCGTCGCTGCCTTCCTGCTGTCGCGCCAGAAGGACATCAAGCGGCTGTTCGCGTACTCGTCGATCGAGCACATGGGCATCATCACCTTCGCGTTCGGCATGGGCGGGGCAGTCGCCAACTTCGCCGGACTCCTGCACATGACGGTCCACTCGCTTACCAAGTCCGCCATCTTCTTCACCGTCGGCCACGCGACGCAGGCATGCGGCACGCAACTCATGGAGGGCATCCGCGGCCTGATCACGCAAAGCCCGCTGATCGGCTGGGGGCTCATGATCGGCACGCTCGCGATCCTCGGCATGCCGCCGTTCGGCGTGTTCGCGAGCGAGTTCCTGATCCTGACGACCGCGATGCGTGCGGAGCCCTGGGCGACGCCATTCCTGCTCGTAGCGCTCGGCATCGCCTTCGCCTCAGTGTTCTCGAAGGTTCAGCCGATGGCGTTCGGCGAGCCGGTCGCCGCGCGGCTGCCGCATCGCCCGTCGATGCTCCCGGTCTTCGTGCACCTCGCGATCGTGCTGATGCTGGGACTGTGGATCCCGCCCGCGCTGGTCGGCTGGTACCGGCAAGCCGCGCAGCTGATCGGCTGACCGCCATGGATTTCTCCCGGCTCGGACTGTCCGCCGCGACGCTGGCCTCGCCGCTCCCGGCCGTGCGCGTGCCGGTCTCGTCGGGCGAGCTCGTAACCGCGTGCCGCGTCGCGCGCGACCAGGCCGCGGAGCTCGTTGCGCTCTGGGCGAGCGACGAGCGCGACCGCGGCGGCGGCACGCTGGTGCGGGTGCTGCTGCGGGATGCCGCCGGACTTGCCGTCCTCGAGCTTGCAGTTCCCGACCTGGCGGACGCGCGCTACGGCGATATCTCGACGGTCTTCCCCGCGGCCGCTCGCATGCAGCGTGCGGCGTTCGATCTCGTCGGCGTCGCGTCCGATGCCGAGGACCAGCGCCCCTGGGCATGGATGGCGAGCTGGCCGATCGACCGCTACCCGCTGCGCCGCGACTTCGAGACGTCGCCGAAGTGGGAGCCCGGCCAGGAAGACTACGAGTTCGTCCGCGTCGAGGGCGACGGCGTTCACGAGATCGCCGTCGGTCCGGTGCACGCCGGCATCATCGAGCCCGGTCACTTCCGCTTCCAGGTCGTCGGCGAGAAGGTGCTGCGGCTCGAGGAGCGCCTGGGCTATGTCCACAAGGGCATCGAGAAGCGGTTCGAGGCGCTGCCGCTCGGCGAGGGCCATCGCCTTGCCGGCCGGGTGTCGGGCGACAGCACCGTGGCCTATGCGCTCGCGTACGCCGAAGCGCTCGAGGCCATCGCCGCGACCGCGGTCCCGCCGCGCGCCGCGTGGCTGCGCGCACTGTGCCTCGAGCGCGAGCGCGTGGCCAACCACCTGGGCGACCTCGGCTACCTCGGCAACGACGGCGGCTTCGCCTTCGGCCTCGCGCAATTCTCGCGGCTGAAGGAGGATGTCCTGCGCACCAATGCCGCCGCGTTCGGCCACCGCCTCCTGATGGATGTCGTCGTGCCGGGCGGCGTGGCGCGCGATCTTCCGCCAGCCTCGGCCGCGGCGATGCGCGCCGAGTGCGCGCGGCTCGAGCGCGAGCTGCGCACGCTGCGCGAGATCTACGACGACCACGCCGGCCTGCAGGACCGGTTCCGGACCTGCGGGATCGTCACGCCGGCGCTGGCCGCGAAACTCGGCCTGCGCGGCCTCGCGGGGCGCGCCAGCGGCCTGGGCCACGACCTGCGCTGCGACTTTCCCGTCGCGCCCTACGACCGGCTCGAGGTGCGCAAGGTCACGCGCACCGACG
>DATBSV010000366.1:0-7639 GCA_036559685.1 Casimicrobiaceae bacterium | reverse complement strand
GGCGAGCGCGAGCGCGAGCAGGTAGAACGTGCCCGCCGGCGTCGGTGCGAGCGCGGGCACGGCGACGGTGGACAGGTAGACGCCCGGACCGCCGTCGATCGGCGTGTTGAGCACGACGGTCGCGAGCACGAACGTCACCGCGAGCGTCAGGAGCGCGAACAGCTCGCCGCGCACGCTTCGCACGCGGAAGACGATCGCACCGAGCGCGATGCCGAGGATCGCGGGAACCAGCGCCGCGGCGGGCAGCGTCCAGAGGAACGGCACGTCGTACTTGCCGGCCAGCACTGCCGTCGTATAGACGCCGGCGCCGAAGAAGGCGCCGTGGCCGAACGAGAAGTAGCCCGAATAACCGGACAGCAGGTTCCACGACGTCGCGAGCACGATCCAGTGCAGCACGAGGTACAGGAACGACTCGTAGAACGCCGGCAGGCGCAGCGCCGGCAGCAGCGCGAGCGCCGCCCCGACGGCGACGATGCCGGCGATGACGCGGTCGGGCTTCAGGTCTTCCCCGGCCGGAGGAGCAGGATCACGATCAGGAGCGTGAACGAGACGATCGGCGACCACGACGGCGACGCGATCGCCGCGGTGAGCGCCTCCGACACGCCGATGACGATGCCCGCGACGAGCGGGCCGACCGGTGACCCGAGCCCGCCCAGCATCACCGCGGCGAACACGACGCCCACCCACGCGTAGATCTGCGCCGGCGTCAGCGTGTACGACAGCGCGAGGCACACGCCCGCGATGCCGGCGAGCGCGCCGCACACGCCGGAGAGCAGCAGCGCGAGGCGCTTGTGGTCGACGCCGAATGCGGCCGCCATCGGCCCGTCCTCAGCCACCGCGCGCATCGCCTTGCCGAGGTCGGTGTAGCGCATCGCCGCCCATATCGCGAGCGCGAGCACGACCGCGAGCACGAGGGCAATGAGCTCCGGGATCGGCACGTAGAGCGCGCCGATCTTGAACTTCTGTGCGGCGTACGCGGACTCGAGCTTCCGGAAGTCGGCGGTCCACACGTACTGGATGCCCGCCTCGATGATCGCGGTCAGGCCGAACGTCGCGAGCAGCGAGTTGAGCGGCGACACGCGGAAGCGCATCAGCAGCGCCTGCATCGCGACGCCGAGCACGAAGAACAGCGGCACGATGATCGCGAGCGTCAGCAGCGGATCCATCCCGCCGGCCGCGAGCTGGTAGCACAGGTACGCGGCGAGGAACGCGAGCCCGAAGTGCGCGAGGTTGATGACGTGCAGCAGGCCCCAGGTCAGCCCGAGCCCCATCCCCAGCAGCCCGTACAGGCTGCCGATGAACACGCCGGACAGCGCGCTTTGCGCGAGCAGCGTCCCGCTCGGGAGGTTCACGCGGAACCTCCCGAGCGCGGGGAACGCCGTGTCATTGCAGCTTGAGCGTGGCGCCCGGCGCCGCGACGTCCTTCGGCCAGACGGTGACCCAGCGGCCATCCTGCACCTGCTTGACGCGCATCAGGTCGTCGCCGTAGTTCGACGGCCCGTTGAAGCGCAGGCGTCCCTGGATCGTGTCGACGCGGTTGGCCCTGAGCCATTCGCACATCTTCTTGTCGTCGAGGCTGTTCGTGCCCTTCACGGCCGCCTCGAGGATCTGCCACGCCGTCCACGAAGCCGCGGCCTGCGTCTCGACGGCCGTGTCGGGGATCTTCGCGGCCGCCGCGCGCACGTGGTAGAGGTCGATGAACGTCTTCGCGCCAGCGGCGTTCGAATATGGCGGGTGTTCCTCGTAGATCGACATGGACAGCGCGTTCTTGGCGAGCGGCGACTTCGTCATCGGTCCCGGCGCCGGGTACATGTAGTAGTGGATCGGCGGCGTGTAGTCGATCTTGCTCATCGCCTCGAGCAGCTGGTTGCCCTCGAGGCCGATCGCACCGACCCAAATGAAGTCGGGCTTGGCGTCCTTGATGCGCGCGGCGATCGGGCCGTAGTCGAGGTTGCCGAAGTCCCACTCGAGGAACAGGACCTCCTGCAAACCGCGTTTCTTCGCCAACTCCCGCGCGCCGAGCGACATGAAGTGGACGGACGGGAACTTGCTCGTCACGACGGCGATCGTCTTCGGCGACTTGCCCGTGGCGTCCAGCGCGTTGAACACGGTGTTCGGCACTGTGACCTCGGGTACGGGCCCGAGCGACCACGCCGGGAACTGGCATTCGTACTTGGCGAGCGACGGGATGCCGAACGTGTGGTGGACGAGCACCTTGTTGTAGCGCTGGGCCACGCCCATCGCCGACAGGATCGCGCCGGTCGCGTACGGTCCCATCAGGAGGTCGACCTTGTCGGAGGTCACCAGCTGCTCGTAGAGCGTGCGGGCGAGGTCGGGCTTGCTCTGGTCGTCCCTGACGATCCATTCGACCTGACGCCCGAGCAGCCCGCCGCGCTTGTTGAGCTGCTCGACGTAGATCTCGCCGACGGTCTTGTGGACGAGCGCGGTCGCGGCGAGCGGACCGGTGAGCGCAAGCGTGCTGCCGATGCGAACGGGCTGCTGCGCCTGCGCGACGCCGACCGACGCTGCGAACGACAGCGCGAGGCCCGCGGCGACGAGCGCAGGCGCGAAACGTTTGGCTGATGACATCACTCCTCCTTGAAGTCGATGGGAATCGGGACCGGTCGGCGCCGCTAGCGCGCGCTCGCCGGTGCCTCGTGGTTGACGATGAACTCGGGATGCAGCGGCGGTCCCCAGACGTAGATCGAATCCTCGCCCGGGTGATCCGCGGCCGGCCAGTCGAGGTCGACCGGCACGTAGTCGATGTCGTAGCTGTACTCGGCCCAGCTGTTCCAGGGGTCGCGCACGTAGTAGAAGTAGTTCGAGCCCAGCACGTGGCGCCCGACGCCCCAGCCTTCGCCGTAGCCGGCGTTGCGCATCTGCTCGGAGCCGCGACCGACCTCGTCGACGCTGCCGACGTCCCAGCTCGAATGGTGGTAGCCCGGGCGGTCCGACTTCGCGAACGCGAGCACGTGGTGGTCGCTGCCGTGCACCGCGTGGCAAAACGCGATCACGTCGCCCGAGCGGTCGGACAGCCGCATGCCGAGGACGTCTTCGCAGAACTTGATCATGCGCGGCACGTCGGGCGTGAAGCGCAGGACGTGCGCCAGCCGGCGCGGCCGCACCGGCGCGACCTTGCTGCGCGCGGGCGCTGCGCCGTGGCCCGGCGGCACCGGTGCCACGGAGCTCGCGGGCGACTTGGCCGCGGGACTGGTGTTCGGCGCGACGGCGACATGCAGCGCGACGCCGTCCGGATCGGTGAGCCACAGCCCGTCCTTCGGACCGAGCGGATGCGCGGCCCGGCCGATGCCGTGCTGCGCGACGCGGCGCGCCAGCGCGTCCGCATCCTCCGCGTACATTCCCATGTCGACGTACTCGAGGCGCTTCGGCCCACCGCCGTGGACGATGCCCCAGACGTGCGGATCGCCGTACGCGCGCAATTCGAGCGCATTGCCGGCACGGCGCACGTCGAGCCCGAACGTCCGGTAGAACTTCTCGGCCTCGTCGAGCGACGGGACCGTCAGCGCGAAGCGCTGGATCGAATGGACGCCCGTCGCGCCCGACCGGCGCTTCCGCGTGTCGTTGACCTGCATCTACCGTCCTCCTCCTTGCCTAGCCCAGCGGGGCGACCTTCATGACTTCGTCGGCCGTCGTCAATCCCGCCGCGACCTTGATCGCGCCCGACACGCGCAGCGGCCGCATGCCGTCCTTGTACGCCTGCTCGCGCACCTTCACGTCGTCCGAGTGCTCGTCGACGAGCTTCTTGATCGACGGCGACATCAGCATGATCTCGTAGAGGCCGATGCGGCCGAGGTAGCCGGTCATCCGGCACTCGAGGCAGCCGACCGGATCCATGGTTCCGCTCGCCGGGCGCTCGGCCTTCCACGGCGACGTGATCATGCTCCAGATGTCGTCCTCGGGCGGCTCGCCCGGCTTCTTGCAATGCGGGCACAGCGTGCGCACGAGGCGCTGCGCCATCACGCCGAGCAGCGTCGAGTTGATCAGGTACGCGGGCACGCCGAGGTCGAGCAGCCGCGTCACCGCGGTCGGCGCGTCGTTGGTGTGCAGCGTCGACAGCACGAGGTGGCCGGTGAGCGCGGCCTGCACGGCCATCTCGGCCGTGTCGCGGTCGCGGATCTCGCCGACCATGATGATGTCGGGATCCTGCCGCAGGAGCGTGCGCACGCCGTTCGCGAAATCGACGCCGATCGACGGCTGCACCTGCATCTGGTTGAGCAGCGGCTCGATCATCTCGATCGGGTCCTCGACCGTGCAGACGTTGACCTCGGGCGTGGCGAGGTTGCGCAGCGTCGAGTAGAGCGTCGTCGTCTTGCCCGACCCGGTCGGGCCGGTCACGAGGATGATCCCGTGCGGCTCCTTGATCATCTGCTCCCAGCGCGACTGGTCGTCGGGCGTGAACCCGAGGTCGGTGTAGTCGCGCACCAGCACCTCGGGCGTGAAGATGCGCATCACGATCTTCTCGCCGAACGCCGTCGGCATCGTCGCGATGCGCAGCTCGACCTCCTGGCCGGACGGCGCGACCGTCTTGATGCGGCCGTCCTGCGGGCGCCGCTTCTCGACGATCTCCATGCGCGCGAGGAGCTTGATGCGCGAGGTCATCGCGATCAGCACCGGCGTCGGGATCGCGTAGACCTGGTGCAGCACGCCGTCGATGCGGAAGCGCACGAGGCCGACGTCGCGGCGCGGCTCGATGTGGATGTCGGACGCGCGCTGCTCGAACGCGTACTGCCACAGCCAGTCGGTGATGTGGACGACGTGGCTGTCGTTCGCGTCGAGGTTGCCGCGCTTGCCGAGCTCGACCAGCTGCTCGAAGTTCCGCGCGAGCGAGATCTGGCCGGGCTGGGACTCGGACGCCTTCTTCATCGAGCGGGCGAGGTTGTAGAACTCGCCCAGGAAGCGCCTGATGTCGACCGGATTCGCGAACTCGAGCTCGACGTCGAGCTTGAGGATCGGACCGAGCTCCTTCGCCCACGACGTCACGAACGGCTCGGCGGTCGCGACGATCAGCTTGTTCCCGGACACCGCGACCGGCAGGATCCGGAAGCGCTCGGCGTACGCGTTCGACATCGTCTGCGTGACCGCCGTGAGGTCGATCTTGAGCGGATCGATGTGCCGGTACGGCACGCCGAGCTTGCCGGCGAGCCACTCGACCAGCCAGTCGAGCGTCAGCTGGACGTGCGGCGCCTTGGTCGAGCGCCAGTGCTGCGCGGCGACCAGCTCGAGCGGGTGCTCGTATTGCTTGGTCCGCGCGCGCGCGAGCTTGTCCGCGTCGGCGCGCGTGACGAGGCCGTCGGCGGCCATCAGCTTCAGGATGTCGTCGAGGCGCAGGCGCCGGTCGCCGGTCGCCGAGGGATCGCGCGAGGCGGCCGGACGCGTGCCTGTCAGCGGCGTGGCCATGGCTGCGAACTTTACACCGCCAGGCCTACAATCGCCCGGGACGCCTCATGCCCGCCCGCCTCGAAGCGCTCCGGACCGACATCACGACGCTCGCGGTCGACGCGATCGTCAACGCCGCCAACGAGAGCCTCCTCGGCGGGGGCGGCGTCGACGGCGCTATCCACCGGGCGGCGGGCCCCGACCTGCTCGACGCCTGCCGGGGGCTGGGCGGCTGCGCGACCGGCGACGCGAAGCTCACGCCCGGGTTCCGCCTGCCCGCACGCTACGTGATCCACGCGGTCGGACCGGTATGGCGCGGCGGCGGGCGCGGCGAGCCGGACCTCCTCGCCTCGTGCTACCGGCGCGCGTTCGTGCTCGCCGACGCGAATGCGATCGCCACGATCGCGTTCCCGGCGATCGGTTGCGGTGCGTACGGCTTCCCGCTCGAGCCCGCGGTCGCGATCGCCGTGCGCGAAGCGCGCGCGGCCGCCGCTCGCCCGGGTCCGCTCGAGCGCATCGTGTTCGCGTGCTTCGATGCGCGCACGCTCGACGCGTACGCCGGCGCGCTGGGCTAGCCCTTCGGCTGCGGCGGGGACGGCGCCGGCGGCGGCGACGTCTGCTGTTGCTCGAGCTGCTGCTGGAGCTGCAGCTGTTGCTGCGACCTCGACTGGGGGGGCGCGCCGCGCTGGTTGGTGCGGCGGGGCGGGGACGGGGCCTTGACCGCGCCCGGAGGCGGCGACGAATCCGCCACGACCGGATCGGCGTTCCCCGGCACGACGAGGACCGACACCGATGCCGGGATCGCCTTCGGGTTGACGTTGACGCGTCCGCGCGTCACATAGGCGACCTTGCCGTCGAGCAGGATGTACGCGCGGAGCGTGTACGCGGGCGCGTCGAGCTTCGCGGGATCGAACGGTAGCGCGAACGCGATCGGCACCTGCTTGCCCTGCGTCGGGATCGTCGTCTCGGCGTGGATCGTCGGCGCGCTCTCCGACGGCGTCGCGTCGACGAGCTGGACGCGCACCTGCGCGTTGTCGGGCAGCGCGTCTTTCTCGCGGTAGACCACCGAGCCGCGCAGCACGCTGCCGCTCGCGTCGGTGCGGCCCGCAGCGGCCGGCGCGGGCTGCGCCTCGACCGTCGCGCACACGGGCAACAGCAGCATGGCCCCCAGCGCGGAGGCGAGCGTGACCGACAACGTCCGAAGGGGCGGTCGTTTCATGGCGGTCCGCACGATGCCATGGCGTCCCCCCATATGGCAAGCCGCGCTCATGCCTTGGCGTGCGCGGCACGCGCCGCGGGTTTCGGTTCGGGCGGCGGCAAGGGAACCTGGAACACTTCGCGCAGGTACGCGACGTACGACGGATCGTAGTCCATCGACTTCGACGGCTCGTCGCTGATCTTCGCGACCGGCTGGCCGTTGCAGCGCGTCATCTTGATCACGATCGAGAGCGCGGGATGGCCGAGATCGTTGGTGAGGTTGGTGCCGATGCCGAACGCGATCTGGCTGCGCCCGCGGAAGTGCTCGAACAGGCGGATCGCGAGCGGCACGTTGAGCTGGTCGGAGAACACCATCACCTTCGACTTCGGGTCGATGCGCATCGTCCGGTAGTGCGCGATCAGCTTCTCGCCCCACTCGAACGGGTCGCCCGAGTCGTGGCGCACGCCGTCGAACAGCTTGCAGAAGAAGAGATCGAAGTCGCGCAGGAACGCGTCCATGCCGCAGACGTCGGAGAGCGCGATTCCGAGGTCGCCGCGGTATTCCTTCGCCCACGTATCGAACGCGAAGCGCTGCGAGTCGCGCAGCCGCGGGCCGACCGCCTGGCACGCCTGCAGGTATTCGTGCGCCATCGTGCCGAGCGGCGTCAGCTCGTGGCGCCGCGCGAGGTCGACGTTGCTCGTGCCGACGAACTTGGGGCCGATGCCGCTCTTCAGCGTCGTGACGACTTCTTCCTGCCACTCTCGATCGTGGCGCCGCCGCGTGCCGTAGTCGGCGATCCGGAAGTCGGGGTCGGCGACCGCGTTGAGCTGCCCGATCTTGGTGGCGAGCCTGCGGCGACCCTCGGCGTGGTCCGCGTTCGGGTAGGTGCGCCGGTTCCAGATTTCCGAGACGATCGCGAGCACCGGCACCTCGAACAGGATCGTGTGCAGCCACGGGCCCTTGATCGCGATGTCGATCTCGCCGTCCGCCAGCGGCGTGATCTGCACGAAGCGCTGGTCGAGCTGGAACAGCTCGAGGAGGTCG
>DATBSV010000365.1:0-3938 GCA_036559685.1 Casimicrobiaceae bacterium | reverse complement strand
CTACGCGTCCTCGGGCAACGGCAGCGGGCAGCACCTGTTCGCCGCGATGTTCGCGTCGATGGCGGGACTCAAGATGAACCACGTCCCGTACAAGGGCAGCGCGCAGGCGACGACCGACCTGCTCGGCGGCACCGTGCCGGTCTCGATCCCGGGCACCGCGGGCATGATGGGACACATCAAGGCGGGCAAGCTAAGGGCGCTCGCGACGACGGGTACCAAGCGCGCCGAGGCGCTGCCCGAGTTGCCTGCGATCGCCGAGCGGCTGCCGGGCTACGAAGCCTACGTGTGGCTGGGCCTGCTCGCGCCGAAGGGCACGCCGCAGCCGATCCTCGACAGGCTCGCGCGCGAGCTCGCGGCCGTCATGGCGCAGCCCGACGTCAAGGCCTATTACGCCAACCACAACCTCGAGATCGTCGCTTCGACGCCCGCCGAGTTCGGCCGCTTCTTCCGCGCCGAACGCGACCGCTGGGCGCGCGTGATCGCCGAGACCGGCGCGAAGATCGAGTGAACGACGGAGCATCGATGAGTACGACCACCACCTCCGAGGCGCCCGCGACGACCGACGTCGCCGGCGTCGAGCACTGGACGCACAAGGGCGACGTCAAGCTGTTCCTGTGGGAGAAATACGCCGGCAAGCCCGACGGCAAGCCTTGCGTGCTGTTCGTGCACGGCTCGTCGATGGCGTCGACGCCGACGTTCGACCTCTCCGTCCCCGGCCGTCCCGACTCGTCGGTGATGGACTGGTTCGCGAAGCGCGGCTTCGCCTGCTGGACCGTCGACATGGAAGGCTACGGACGCAGCAGCAAGCACCGCGACATCCCGTGCGACATCGCGAACGGGGCCGACGACCTCGCCGCAGCGACCGCGTACATCATGCGCACGCGCGGCGTGAAGCAGTTCCTGATCTACGGCATCTCGTCGGGCGCGCTGCGCGCCGGGTTGTTTGCCGAGCGCCATCCCGAGCGCGTCGCGCGCCTCGCGCTCGACGCGTACGTGTGGACCGGCGAAGGCAGCCCGACGCTCGAGCAGCGCCGCAAGAAGCTTCCCGAGTTCACCAGGACCCACCGCCGGCCGATCGACCGCGCGTTCGTCCACTCGATCTTCCAGCGCGACCACCCGGATTGCGCCGACATGCGCACGGTCGACGCGTTCGCCGACGCGATTCTCGCCCTCGACGACTCGATGCCCAACGGCACCTACGTCGACATGTGCTCGAAGCTCCCGGTTAACGATCCGACCAGGATCACGGTGCCGACGATCGTCATGCGCGGCCAGTACGACGGCATCGCGGGCATCGACGACCTCATGAAGTTCTTCGCGAAGCTCCCGTCGCCCGACAAGCAATTCGTCGTGATGCCGGGCATCTCGCACGCGAGCTTCCAGCAGAAGAACTACCTGCTGGTCTACCACATCCTGCACGCGTACTTCACGCAGCCGAAGCCGGCGTACTCGGGCGCCGCGCATTGAGCCTCGACTGGCCGCTCTCGGCGGCCGCGACGCTCTGGTGCTTCGTCGCGCTGTTCGCCGGCTACGCGGTGCGCGGCGCAGCGGGCTTCGGGTCGGGCGTCGTCGCGACGCCGCTGATGGCATTCGTGCTGCCGCTGTCGACGGTCGCGCCGCTCGTCACGTTCCTCGGCGCGTTCGTCTCGGTGCGCCAGGCGATCCGCGACTGGGACCTGATCGCGTGGAAGCACATCCTGGCATTCGTGCCCGGGATCCTGATCGGCGTGCCGCTCGGCATCTGGGTGTTCCGCGAGGCGAGCCCGCAGGTCGTGCTGAAGGCGCTCGGCGCGTACGTCGTCGTCTACGCGCTCTACAGCATGTTCGGCACGAAGCTGGGCCTCGGTCACTGGAAGATGCCGCGCTGGGCGGCGCTGCCGATCGGGACGCTCGGCGCGATCGTCGCGACGCTGTTCGGCGGCATGGCCGGGCCGGTCTACGTCACCTGGCTCGACGGCCTCAAGCTCGACAAGCGCGTGTTCCGCGTGACGACGTCGACGACGCTGTTCGTGCTGTCGGTCGTCCGCTCGATCGCCTACCTCGTCGGCGGCGTGTTTGCGCTCGGCGACTTCGTGCTGGTCGCCGCTGCGATCGTCCCGGTTGCGCTCGGCACGGTCGCCGGCGATCGGCTGCACGACCGCCTCGATCCGGCGACGTTCCGCCGGCTCATCGGCGGCGTGCTGATCTTCAGCGGGGCCGCGCTGCTGCTGACCTAGTCCGGTACGCCTGCGCGACGCAATCCGTCGTAGAGCGGCTCGAATCCCGCGAGATTGGCGGCTGGATGCATCCACTCGCGGATCTGAGCGATGCTCGCGACGGTCGGCACGGAAACACGGAAATCGGCGATCGCCTGCCGCGCGCGGTCGGCCCGGCCCTGGCGCGCCTCGGCCCCGGCAAGGACGAGCGCCACGCCGCCGTAGCGCGCACTGCGCTTGTACTCGGGGCTCATCAGCAGGAGCGCCTTCTGGGCGTGCTGCGCCGCCGCGGCATCCTGTCCGAGCGCGTAGTGGATGGATGCGGCAAGGGCTTCGTCGGTCGACAGGATTCGCTGGCCGAGCGACGCGTTGGACGCCGCGAGCGCCTCGGGATAGCGGCGGAGCTTCAGCAACGCGTACGCCTTGTTGGCCGTGCCATCGATCGACGCGAATTCAAGCTTCGACATCGCCTCGGCGACGAGCAGCGCTTCCTCGTAACGCCCTTGCGCGACCGCGAGGTGGAACTTGAGGTCGTGCGTAACCCACGCGTAGGGTTCGAGCGCCGCGTACCGGTCGAGCGCCGCCGCCCCGATCGCCTGCTGCTCCGCCACATCGCGCGACCATCCTTCGACGCATACGCACAAATTGACCTGGGCAATGAGCCGCAACGTCAGTCGATCGTTCGGCGACATCGCGATCGCGCGCTCGAGCAGCGCCATTGCCTGCCCGTAGGCCTCCTTGTCATCGCCACGCCCCCGGGTCTGGACCCAGACCGCGTGCGCCCGGAACGCGAGGTCGCGCACGTCGAGCGCTGCGTCCGGCTTCGCACGCGCCCGCTCGACTTCGACGGTCAGCGCGCTGAACGTCAGAAAGCCGCTTATGTCGTCGATGTTCTCCCTGAGCGCGATCGGCAGCGGCCCCGCGGGCGCCGAGAAGGCTCGCGTGGCGAGAACGCGCTCCGAAGCGCCGTCGACGAGCATGACCTCGGCGCTGTAGGCGTTCCCCGACCGCGATACGCTGCCGCGCATCAGGAAATGCACGTCGAGCGCCTTCGCGATCTCCTTGAGCGAAGCGTGACGCGCGACCGCATCGTCGACGCTGCGTCGTGCCAACGTGCGCGCCCAGCTCGTTCGCCGCTCCTGGCTTGCGCGCAGCACGTCGGTGAGCGTTTCTGCCACCGCTCGAGCGTCCGCGTCGTTCGCCGGCGCGTCGAGCGGCAGCACTGCGAACGTCATGCGCCGGTCCTGGTCGGAGTACGGTACGACCGAAGCGGGCGGCCAGGCGCGCATCGCGACGATGCCCGCGGCGACGACGACCAGGAGCGCGCCTGCGGCGACCACGACCCTGCGCGTCGGTCGACGCGGGAGCGCCGGCGCACGCGCCGCGCCGTCCATCGCGACGCGAAACACCTCGACCGGGCGCGCGATGTTCTTGACCTGCCGCGCTCCCATGTCCTCGAACCCGAACGCAAGCTTGTCGAGCACCTGGTCGCGCACGGCGCGGCTCACGCAGATGCCGCCGGGCTCGGCGAGCGACTCGAGGCGCGCCGCGACGTTCACGCCGTCGCCGAAGATGTCGCCGCGGTCATGGATGATGTCGCCAACGTGGATGCCGACGCGCAGGACGATCCGGTGGTCGTCGGGGATGCCGACGTTGCGCAGCGCCATGCCGCGTTGCAGGTCGACCGCGAACCGCACCGCGTCGACGACGCTCCCGAACTCGAGCAGGAGGCCGTCGCCCATC
>DATBSV010000364.1:0-9327 GCA_036559685.1 Casimicrobiaceae bacterium | reverse complement strand
ACCAGGCCGCCGAGGAACGTCGCGACGATCCACGCGGCGAGCACGAAAGCCAGGGCGCCGCGCGGCAGGCGCTGCATGTAGCTCGCGAGCTGGTCGGGCTTGCCGAAATCGACGCCCGCCGGCGGCGGATAGACGAACTCGCCGATCGCCTCGATCACGCCGACCAGGACGAACGCGACGACGGTGCCGACGACGACCGCAATGACGGTGCGGACGACGGGAGGCATGGAATCCCGCCGACGGTCAGCGCGGAACGCGGCCGCGGACCGCGTTGGCGCGTCCTCGCGCCGTGAGGCTCCCGTCCGACGCGGCGGGCATGCGCGCCTGCATGCGCGAGCGCAGGCGCTCGACGTCGCCCGGCGCCATCGACGCGATCGCGGCGCCGGTGCTCGCGCTCTTGAGGCTCGTCGTCCACCAGTCGTCGAAGTCGTCGAACCGGCGCTCGGCGATGATCGTGGTGCCCGCGACGTCGACCAGCCCCGCGCCCGTCCACAGCGCCTGCATCGCGTCGCGGCCGGAGGCTTCGTTGCTGGGCGGCAACGGCGGGCTCACGCCCAGCTCCCGCATCTCGGCGTGCAGCACGGTGAGCGGAAACCCGGCGCCGCGCATGTCCCACATGTAGGCCGCGACCTGGCCTCCCGGCACGACGACGCGCCTCATCTCGGCGACACCCTTCGCCGGATCGGGTACGAACGCGAGCACGAGGGCCATCGCCGCGACGTCGAACGCGTCGTCGTCGTAGGGAAGGTCCATCGCGTCGCCCTGGCGGAAGCGCGCGATCGACGCGCCTTTCCGCGTGCGAGCGTACGCGATCTGGGCCTCCGACGGGTCGATGCCGTCGACCGACGCAGGCGCGCAACGCTCGACGACGAGCTCGGTGAACGCGCCGTTGCCGCAGCCGACGTCGACCCAGCGCATGCCCTCGCTCGGCGCGAGCCAGTCGAGGAACGCGCCGCCGGCGATCCGGCTCCACGCGCCCATCATGCGCTCGTACGCGGCGCCGTCGTTGAAGCGGATGCCGGGCTCGCTCACCGTCGATACCGGCCGACGCTGCGATCGGTCGTGCGCACGAGGAACGCGAGCCAGAGGCACCACGGCGCGACGACCCCCGCGGCCCAGAAGCCGAACGAGATCGTGTACTGGGTTTCCCGCGAATACTCGATCGGGATGAACTCCCCGACGATCTTCGTCACGCCGAACAGCGCCAGGCTCGCGACGACGCATGCTGCCGCAAACGACCAGCGGCTCAGTTCGCTGCCTCGCCGCGAAACGACGATGAGGATGGCCGGCACGACGACGGACACGAGCGGGAGCACCATCATCGCGATTGCGAAGAAGAACAGGATCGCGAACCCGATCGCGACGGCGATTGCCAGAGCTGCACCGGTGGTCAGCACGTCATTCGCGCTTGCGCGGGCCGGTCGAGCCGCGCAAAGCGAGGTAAAGGATCCACGGCACGAAGATGCTCCCGCCCAAGAGGAAAGCGGCGATGCCGACGCGCGTGTTCGCGTGGAGCTGCGTCGGCAGGAGGTACGGACTGAGTTGCGACAGCAGCCAAAGCCCTGCGCCTGCCGCGACGCACGCGATCGCGAGCATCCAGCGCCTGCCGAGGCTGCCATGGCCGCGCATCAGCACGAGGATCGGCGGCAGGACGGTCGAGACGAGCGGCAGCACGAAAAAAATGGCGAGCGTCTGGGCGACGCCGAGCAATGCCATCATGGCGACGGAACCGCGCCGTCGACGGACTCGACCTCGCGCGTCTCGAAATCGGCCGGGAACACGACCTCGAGCATCTCGACATCCTCGCTGTGGCCGACCTCACGGTGGCGAATGCCCGGCGGCTGGTACACGCACGAGCCGGCCTCGAGGCGCACGTGTCCCTGGCCCTCGTACTCGAACTCGATCCAGCCCTTGAGCACGTACACGAGCTGGAACGCGGTCTCGTGCAGATGCGGCTGGCTCGAGAATGCCTTGCCGGCGGCGGCGCGGATCACGTGCGCGACGGCGCGCCCGTCGGTGGCGTCGCGTATGCCCAGGTCGCGGTACTCGAAGAACGAGCGGAGCCCGCGGGTGAACGTCGCGCCGTCGGCGTGCGAGACGGTGAATTTGCGCGCCGTCACGGTTTCGATTGCAACAGCATGGGGGTGAGCGTGACGCATAGCGCGACCTGCTGCCGGTCGTCGGGATCGCCGGTGTCGATCAGTTGGATACGGTACTCGCCGAGTTGCCGCCTGTACATCGCGGAGGATGCGATGCGCGCCAGCGCGGCGGCGTGCTCGCGCTGCCATTGCGCGACATGGCTGCCGTATTGCTCGCGCATGCCCGGCACGTTCTTCTCGCACCATTCGTGGTGCGCGACCAGCGTCGCCAGGTTGTGCGCGCTCTCGTCCTCGGGGCTCATCCGCGGCTTCGCGCTCGCCGCTGGCGCAGCGTCGTACCGCGGAGGCGGGCCCCGGGGCGCGCGCGGGTCCACGCCGGCGATCGCCATGCCCGCCCATGGGACGCATCGGTTGCGCCCGGCAAGGTCTTCCGCGGTGAAGCGCTCGTCCATGTCGCGATACGCACGGTCCATGCGGGCGCGGTATCCGGCGTCCGACTCGACGTGGCGAATCGCAGTGGCGTTGTTGCGTCGCCAGGCGTCGTAGTTCGGCGCGTTGAATTCGCGGTATCTCGCGACCTTCTCCTGGCACCAGCGCGTGGTGCCGAGGATGCGGGCGAGGCTGGCGAGCTCGAGCTCCTCGTCGGTGAGCTTGCGAGGTGTGCCTTGCGGCGCAGGCCCTGGCGCGGCCGACGGCGCGCGCGCGGGAGGCGCCGCGCCTTCGCAAGGCTGCTGCTGGTAGGTGACCTTGCCGGTCTTGTCGACGCAGCGGTTGACCTGGCCGGCGGCGTCGAGCGCGACGAGCGCGGCGATCACGCCGACGGCGAGCGAGGTCGCGGCGGCGTGCATCGGCGGGATGGCTACGCGACGCCCTCGACGATGCGCATGTCGCGCTCGACGGCGTCGCCGAGCACGCGCAACGCCTCGCGGTACGCGGGGCTGTCGTGCGCGGCGAGCGCCTGCGCGACGCTGTCGAATTCCCAGACGACCGTGCGTTGCATCAGACCGCCCTCGTAGACGTGCGCGGGCGTCCCGCGCGCGAGGATGCGGCCACCCGCGGACGTGAGCGCGGGGCCCGCGAGCTTCGCGTAGGCGGCGAGCTTGTCGGGGTCCTTCACGATGCGGTAGGCGGAAATCCAGTAGGCCTTGGGCATGATGGCGGTCGCCGGATCGTCAGTCGGCGCTCATCTTCGCACGAGGCTCGTCGAGGAGCGAGATCAGCGCGGGCGGGTCGACCGGCTTGACGAGGTGGGCGTCGAAGCCGGCTTCGTGCGAGCGGCGCCGATCCTCGGCCTGGCCCCAGCCGGTGAGCGCGATCAGCGTGAGCGCGTATCCCCACGGCTGGCGGCGGATCCTCTTGGCGACTTCGTATCCGCTCATGCCCGGGAGCCCGATGTCGAGCAGCACGACATCGGGTCGGTGCTGCTCGGCGGCCTCGAGCGCCGTGGGCCCGTCGTACGCGACGATCGTGCGGTGGCCGTCGAGCTCGAGCAGCATCGCGAGCGACGAGGCCGCGTCGCGGTTGTCGTCGACGATCAGCACGTGGTGCTTGCGCCCTGTCGGGCGAGGCCGCTGCGGCACGGGCGCCGTCGCGCCCTCGTGCGCGGTCGCCGCGACCGGGAGGCGCACGACGAACTCGCTGCCGCGCCCGGCACCGCCGCTCGTCGCGACCACGCGGCCTCCGTGCATGTGCACGAGGCGCTTGACCAGCGTTAGACCGATGCCCAGGCCCCCCTGCGAGCGCTCGAGCGACGCGTCGACCTGCGTGAACATCTCGAAGATGGTCTCGAGCTTGTCGGACGGGATGCCGATCCCCGTGTCGCGCACCGCGACCGTGGCCTCGTCGCCGACGCGCGCCATCGTCACGTCGATCGTGCCGCCGGGCGGCGTGTACTTGCAGCTGTTGTTGATCAGGTTGCCGAACACCTGCGTGAGGCGCACCGGATCGGCGGCGACCAGGACGGGGGCGTCCGACAGCGTGACCCGCAGCGTGTGGCCCGCGGCGTCGACGAACGGCTGCGACGACTGCACCGCCTGGCGGATCACCGACGCTAGGTCGACGCGCTGCGTGCGAAGCTCGAGTCGGTTGTGCGTGATGCGGCTCAAGTCGAGCAGGTCGTCGACCAGGCGCACGAGCTGCGCCGTCTGCCGGCCCATCATGTCGACGGCGTTGCCGAGGGCCGCGCGGTCGCCTCCCGAGCGCCGGACCACCTCGATCATGTTGGCGAGCGGCGCGAGCGGGTTGCGCAGCTCGTGCGCGAGCGTCGCGAGGAACTCGTCCTTGCGTCGGTCGGCGTCGGACAGGTCGTTCGCGAGCTTGCGCAGATCGACCTCGAGGCGCTTGCGCTCGGTGATGTCGGAGCTGACGGTCGCGAATCCGATCGGCCTGCCGGTGCCGTCGACGAGCTTTAGGGCCTTGAAGATCATCCAGCGCTGCGCGCTGCCGCGGAAGTGGCGGAAGCGCACCTCGATCTCGCCGTGACCGCGCTCGGCGACCTCGGGGAGGAACTCCTCGACGATGCGCTTCTGGTCCTCGGGGAAGAAGATCTCGCGCACCGGCGTGCGGCACGCCTCGTCGAGCGACGCGAGCCCGACCATCGCGAGCCCCGCCGGATTCACGTAGCTCAGGATGCCGTCGAGATCCCAGATGCCGACGAAGTCGGTGCTGTTCTCGACCAGCGTCACGAAGCGCTGGCGCTCGTCCTCGACGCGCTTGCGATCGGTGATGTCGCTCCCCGTGGACGCGAGGAACAGGATGCGTCCCGCGCCGTCCCTGATCGGCTGGATCGACACGTCCGCGATCCGCTGGCTGCCATCGCCGACGAAGTAGGGCATCTCCTCGCGAAACGGCTCGCCGGCCGCGGCGCGCTCGGAGGCGACGCGAATGCGCTCGACCAGCGCCGGGGACGGATTCCACCATGGCCCGTCCCAGAACTTCCGGCCGACGACCTCCTCGCGCGTGAAGCCCAGGCCTTCCCACGAGAGGCGGTTCGCGTCGAGCAACGTGCCGTCGAGGTCCATGATGCCGGCGAACAACGCTCCCTGCTCGAAGAAGGCGCGGAATTTCGCGTTCGCCGAGGCCGCATCGGCCAGGAGCTTGCGCTCGCGCTCCTCGGCCTGGCGCTGGCGCGTGACGTCGCGCACGATCTTCGAGGCGCCGACGACGTTGCCCCTGTCGTCGAGGATCGGCGAGATCGTCAGCGACACGACGATCGGCCGGCCGTCGCTCGTCCTGCGCACGGTCTCGAAATGATCGACGCGCCGCCCGGCGCGGATGCTCGCGATGATCTGGTCCTCCTCGCCGATGCGGTCGGGCGGGATCACCATCGAGATGTGGCGGCCGACCGCCTGCTCGGCGGTCCACCCGAACAGCCGCTCGGCGGCCGCGTTCCAGCTCTGGATCGTGCCGTCGAGCGACTTGCGGACGATCGCGTCGTCGGACGATTCGACGATCGACGCAAGCTGGCGCGCCGCGAGCAGCCGGTTCGCGTCGTCGTGCTCGGCGCTCCGCCGCGCGGAGACGTCGTGGAACACCAGCACGCATCCCGAGACGACGCCTTGCTCGTCCTGGATCGGAGCGGCGCTGTCGTCGATCGCGTGCTCGCTGCCGTCGCGGGCGATCAGGATCGTGTGGTTGGCGAGGCCGACGGCCACGCCTTCGCGCAGCGCGCGCTTCGCCGGATTGTCGGCCGGCAGGCGGTCGCGCTCACCGACGATCCTGAACACCTCGTCGAGCGGACGGCCGCGCGCGTCGGCGTCGGTCCATCCGGTCAGCCGCTCGGCGATCGCATTGAGATAGGTGACGCGGGCATCGACGTCGGTAGTGATCACCGCGTCGCCGATGCTCGCCAGCGTGACGCGCCACAGCTCGCCTTGCGTGCCGGCGCTCGAGCGCGCGCGGCGCATAGCCTCGCCGATCGCGACGATGAGCGCGCACGTGAACGCGTAGGCGACGAATCCGACGATCTCGATGCCGACGTTGAGGTGCAGGACGCCGCGCGGCGCGATGAACAGCAGGTTGCAGGCGGCGTAGCCCAACAGCGCGACGAGCGTGGCGTGCCGCCATCCGCCGGCCCACACGGCGACCGCGACCGCGCCGAACAGCGTCACCAGCGGCAACGCGTCGCCGAGGATCGGGTCGATGAGCCAGCGCAGCGCGATCGCCAGGGCAAGCGCGCCCAGCGAAACGGCGAGGGACGTGGAAAACGAGCGGGGCACGGCGGCGTGGGAAGGGGCGTCGGCCATTATGACAGTGGCGGATGCCGCGGGGTCCTACATGCATTGGGGAGTGACACCGGCGAGCGCGGCGGAACCCGCGACGCCTGCGCGCTGCCTATCCTGAACGACCCTACAGGAGGGCCTTGCGATGAAGCTCGTTCCGATCAAGGTTGCGCTGGCAGTGCTGGCCGTGGGCGCCCTGAGCGCGGGTTGCGCGACACGGCTGGAGATGGGCCCCGGCTACTACCACTACGACAGTCGTCTCGCCTCCGCCCCCGCGACTGTCGAGATTGCTCCCGCCACCGTGACGGTGCAGGAGCCGGTCGTGGTCTACCGCGAGCCGGCGGTCGTCAAGTACCGCTACTGACGCTTCAGGCGTAGCGCCCGCTCGAGCAGGCGCTTCGCGTTGCGCCAGGTCGGCACCTCGACCCAGAGGCCGTCCACGAGCGCGCGGTCCTCGCCGCGCGCGCGGGCGGCCTCGAACGCTTCGACCATCGTGCGCGCCCGGCGAATCTCCTCGTCGTGCGGAGTCATCGCGGCGTTGAGCGCCGCGGCGTGCTCGGGTCGCACGAGCGACTTGCATCGATAGCCGAGCCGCCGCGCGTGCCGCGCCTCGCGAACCGCGCCGTCGACGTCGCTGAACGTGTACGGAGCGTCGACCGGCTCGATGCCCGCGGCGCGGCAGTCGAGAACGAAGCGCCCTCGCGCGTGCTCGAGCTCCAGCGCGTCGGGGTGCCGCTCGGCGCACAGATCCGCCGCAAGGTCTTCCGCGCCCAGGAGCGCTGCGCGGATGCGCGGGCTGGCCGCCGCAATCGCGCGGACGTCGGCGACGCCTAGCGCCGTCTCGCACACCGGGAGGATTTCGGTCGACCCCTGCGTGATCGCGAGAGCATCCTCATGGCGTGAGATCGCGTCGTCGAGCGCGCGCATTTGCTCGCCGCTCGACGCCATTGGATAGGCGATGACATCCGGCCGGGCCGGCATCGCCGCGGCGAGGTCGTCGAGGCCATCGCCATCGAGGGCGTTGATGCGCACGGCGGTGACGCTGCCCGATGCTCGCCACGACACAAGCAATGCGTCGAGACCGGCACGCGCTTCGCGCCGGCGTTCCGCGGGCGTGAAATCCTCGAGATCGACGATCAGGACGTCGGCACCGCTCGTGCGCATCGCCGCGTGCGACGCTTCGCCCGCACCGGGGCCGAAGAGCCACGTGCGTCGCAGGTCGACGTCGCGGCGTGTCACGCCGGCAGCTTGCGTGCGCGCTCGACGTGCGACAGGCCAATGCCGCCGAGGATCAGCGCAGCGCCGAAGAGCGGCACGTAGGCCAGCGCGATGCCGAGTGCCAGGCACGCCGCCGCGCATCCCAGCATGTCGTGGCCGACGTTCGTGAGCACGAACGCGGGCGACAGCGTGATCGTTCCCTGGACATCGCCGCCCTTCGCGAGGCTCGCGGCGAATTGGAGACTGTGCAGCGCGATTCCGAAAAGCATCGCGATCGTGCCGAGCAATCCGCCGACGACGAGGCTCGTGTAGGGCTCGCCCATCGGGTAGCCGGCGAGCAGGAATGCCGTGAGCAATACGAAGGCGAGCGCCATCGACGCTGGCCGCTGCTCGCGCTCGAGCACGTCGGGACGGTCGATGACGACGTGCGATTGCATGCGCAGTGCCGCGCGCGACCGGGCAGTGGCGATGTGCGTCAGCGCGTACAGCACGACCCACAGCGTCAGCGCGAGCCACCACGGCAGCGGAAGCTCGGGCGCGACGAGCGCGTTCAGGTAGGCGTCCATCTCGAGACCTCCGCTATTGGCCAGGCGGCGGCTGCCAGAGCTCGACCTTGTTGCCTTCCGGATCCATCACCCACGCGAAGACGCCGTACTCGGACTCGTCCACCTTGTCCATCACGTCGCAGCCTTCGGCGCGGAGCGCGTCGACGAGCGCGCGCACGTCGGCGACGCGGTAATTGATCATGAAGCTCGACGTGCTCGGCGCGTAGTGGTCGCCGCTCGCGTCGCCGACCGACCAGATCGTCGTGCCACCGGTGGGCGCGCCGTCTTCGCCGACCCACTGGAACGCGGCGCCACCCCATTCCTGCACGTCGATGCCGAGGTGGCGCCGATACCACTCGCGCAGCGCGACCGGGTCGCGCGCCTTGAAGAAAATGCCGCCGATGCCGGTGACGCGCTTCATGGCTCGATCCTCCGCAAGCGATTCAGAGATGCGAGACGAACGCCGGCGCGTCGAGACGGTCGTTGATGCCGTCGACGTAGGTGATCGACAGGCCCGCCAGCTCCTGCTCGGTGACGTCCTCCAGGCAACCGAGGTTCACGCCGATCATGCGGCCGATCGGCGTGTCGTTGCCGATGCCGAACGCGCGCACTCCGCAGACGCGGCAGAACCAATGCTCGTTACGACGCTTGTTGAACAGGTATTGGGTCAGCACGTCCTGCCCGGACAGCAACCGAAAGCCCTCCTCGCGCGCGACGGCCGGCCAGAAGCGCGTACGCCGGCAGATCGAGCAGTTGCAGCGGTAGGTCGGCTGCGTGAGATCGAGGTCCGCCTCGAAGCGGACCGCGCCGCAGTGGCAGCTTCCGCGGTAGGTCTTGAGCATCGTGCGAGCAAGTGTACCGGTCGCCGACCGCGCGTTCACGCGCCGAACATGAACGGCACGATGTCGCCGATGGCGTGCGCGACGACCGGCGGCCACAGCGTGCCGCGACGGATGAACCAGGCGCTCATCACGAGGCCGAACACCAGCACCGACACGGTGCCAGCCGGCCCCTGGTAGACGTGATAGGCGACGCGCACGAGCAGCGGAAGGCCGATCGCGACCGAAAGGCCGCGCTCGCGCAACCCACGGACGAGCACGCCGAGGAGGAACGTCTCCTCCCACAGGCCGTTGACCGCCCCGACGACGACGACGAGCGCGGGCGACATCGTCGAGTCGTCGACCATGCGGTCGACCGGTTGCGCCACGCCGTCGGTCGTAAACGCCGGCAGCACGATCGCGTCGA
>DATBSV010000363.1:0-9499 GCA_036559685.1 Casimicrobiaceae bacterium | reverse complement strand
GCCGGGCGGCGCCCACGGCCGGCCCGCCGAGAATGCGTTCGGCGAGCTGCAATTGTCGCGTTCGTGCAGGACGACGCGGTACGGGCCCGGAATCAGATTGCTGAGCGACACGAGGACCCACAGCACGTCGCCGCGCTGCATGATCTTGACGTCGCCCTGCGCGGCGCTGCCGTTCTTCGGGATGAGCGTGGCCTCGACGCCGGGGACCGGCGCCGCGCCCTTCGGCGCCTCGAGCGGGCCCGTGTTCTGCGACGTGCATGCGGCGAGCGCGAGCGCGGCGAGCAGGACGAGGCGTCGGGCGTTCATCGGAGCGCCATGATAGGCGAAGTCGGGTACCGCCGGGACGCGGGCGTTACAATCGACGCATGTCGTCGATGACGCCGCAGGAAATCGTTTCCGAGCTCGACAAGAACATCGTCGGGCAGCACGACGCGAAGCGCGCCGTGGCGATCGCCCTGCGCAACCGCTGGCGGCGCCTGCAGGTGCCCGATCCGCTGCGCGGCGAGATCACGCCGAAGAACATCCTGATGATCGGGCCGACCGGCGTCGGCAAGACCGAGATCGCGCGCCGGCTCGCGCGGCTCGCCGACGCGCCGTTCGTCAAGGTCGAGGCGACCAAGTTCACCGAGGTCGGCTACGTCGGGCGCGACGTCGACACGATCGTGCGCGACCTGATGGACGTCGCGGTCAAGCAGACGCGCGAGTCCGAGGCGCGCAAGGTGCGCGACCGCGCGGCCGACGCGGCCGAGGAGCGCGTCCTCGACGTGCTGCTGCCGCCGGTGCGCGAAGTCAACTTCGCCGACATGAAGCCGGCCGACACGGCGACGCGCCAGAAATTCCGCAAGATGCTGCGCGAGGGCCGCCTCGACGACAAGGACGTCGACGTCGAGATCGCCGTGCTGCCGCCATCGATGGAGATCATGGCGCCGCCCGGCATGGAGGACCTGACCGCGCAGCTCCAGGGCATGTTCCAGCAGGTCGGCGGCGCGCGGCGCAAGGTCCAGCGCATGAAGGTCGCCGAGGCGATGAAGGTGCTGACCGACGAGGAGGCCGGGCGCCTCCTCAACGACGACGAGATCAAGGCGAAGGCGCTCGCCGCCGTCGAGCAGAACGGCATCGTGTTCCTGGACGAGATCGACAAGATCGCGACGCGCTCCGAGCTCCAGGGCGCGGACGTTTCGCGCCAGGGCGTCCAGCGCGATCTCCTGCCGCTGGTCGAGGGGACGACCGTGACGACCAAGTACGGGACGGTGCGCACCGACCATGTGCTGTTCATCGCGTCGGGCGCGTTCCACCTGTCGAAGCCTTCCGACCTGATTCCCGAGCTGCAGGGTCGCTTCCCGATCCGCGTCGAGCTCGCGTCGTTGACCATCGACGACTTCGTGCAGATCCTGACGGCGACCGACGCGTGCCTGGTCAAGCAGTACGAGGCGCTGCTTCGCACCGAGAACGTCGAGCTCGAGTTCCGGCCCGACGCGATCCGGCGCATCGCCGAGATCGCGTTTGCGGTCAACGAGAAGCAGGAGAACATCGGCGCGAGGAGGCTCTACACGGTGTTGGAGCGCCTGCTCGAGGAGATCTCGTTCGCCGCGTCGACGCACGACCGCGAGACGATCGCGATCGACGCCGCGTACGTCGA
Organism: Casimicrobiaceae bacterium; assembly: GCA_036559685.1. GTDB lineage: Bacteria > Pseudomonadota > Gammaproteobacteria > Burkholderiales > Casimicrobiaceae > VBCG01. The sequence continues at coordinate 7,860 of DATBSV010000363.1, read as the reverse complement.
CGCGCGGCTCGCGGACGTCGCGGGCGACGACAACCTCGCGAAGTACATCCTGTAGCCGACCTGCCCCATGCTGGAGCGGCTGCTCGGGATCATCGTTCCGGTCTTCGCCGTGATCGCGCTCGGCTGGGTCTGGGGCCGGCGCGCGAAGCCGGACATGACGGTCGTCAACCGGCTGTCGATGAACGTGCTCTCGCCGGCGCTCATCTTCTCGGCGCTGTCGTCGAAGGGCTTCGACGCCTGGGACCACCGCCTGCTGATGCTCGGCAGCATCGGCGTCGTGCTGGGGTCGGGCCTCCTCGCGTGGCCGGTCGCGAGGCTCCTGCGCGAGGATGCGCGCACGTTCGTGCCGCCGATGATGTTCAACAACTGCGGCAACATGGGGCTGCCGCTCGCGGTGCTGGCATTCGGCGAAGCGGGCTTCGCGCCGATGGTCGCGCTGTTCACGATCAGCAACCTGACGCACTTCACGCTCGGCGTGTGGATCGTCGACCACCGCGCGCGCTTCGGCAACCTGGTGCGCAACCCGATGGTCTGGTCGACGATCGTCGGATTCGCCTTCGCGATCTTCCATCCGCCCTTGCCCGAGATCGTCGCCGTCACGATCAAGCTGGTCGGCGACGCCCTGATCCCGATGATGCTTCTCTCGCTCGGCGTGCGGCTCACCGACGTGAAGCTGCGCGATGCGCGGCTCGGCGTCATCGGCGGCGTCGTCTGCCCGGTGACCGGCCTGATCATGGCGACCGTGCTCTCGCCCCTGCTTGGCCTGGACGCGTTGCAGACGGGACTCCTGTTCCTGTTCGGATGCCTGCCGCCGGCCGTGCTCAACTTCATGGTCGCCGAGCAGTTCAAGTGCGAGCCCGCGAAGGTCGCGTCGATCGTGCTGGTCGGCAACCTGCTGTCGATCGTCTTCGTGCCGATCGGCCTCGCGATTGCCCTACGGTAGGCGTCTCATGACGCTTCGCATCGACGCGATCCTGTTCGACCTCGGCGGCGTGCTGATCGAGCTGGCCGGCGTCGAGCGGATGCTCGCGTGGAGCCCGTCGCTCGGCACGACCGACGAGCTGTGGCGCCGCTGGCTCCACTCGCCCGCGGTGCGCGGCTACGAGACCGGGCGCACCGACCGCACCGCGTTCGCCGACGCGGTCATCGCCGAGTTCGGGCTGCCGGTGGGCCGCGACGCATTCCTCGACGAGTTCGCGTGGTGGCCGAAGACGCTGCACCCGCACGCGAAGGACCTGCTGGCGTCGCTCGCGCCGCGCTACACGCTGGCGTCGCTGTCGAACACCAACGAGCTGCACTGGGACCGCTTCGAGCGCCAGTGGTCGCTGCCGTCGATGTTCCACCACAACTTCCCGAGCTACGCCGTCGGCAAGCTCAAGCCCGACGCCGACTACTTCGAGCACGTGCTCGACGCGATCGACGTGCGTGCGGAGCACGCGCTGTTCATCGACGACAACCGCATCAACGTCGAGGCGGCGCGGGCGGTGGGGTTGCACGCGCGGCGCGTGTCCGGCTTCGACGACCTCGCGCCGGCGTTCGCCGAGTTCGGCGTCGCGGCAACACGAGGACCCGCCCCATGAACCTGCGCTCCCTGCTCGAAGCCCGCGCCGCCGAGCGCAAGCCGTTGCGCGTTGCGTTGATCGGCGCAGGCAAGTTCGGCTCGATGTACCTCGCGCAGGCGAAGCACACGCCGGGCATCCACGTGACCGCGATCGCGGATCTCGCGCCCGACCGCGCGAAGGCGTCGCTGGCGCGCGTCGGCTGGCCCGCGGAGAAGTACACCGCGCGAACGATCGCCGATGCGGCGCGAAGCGGAGGAACGTGCATCGTCGACGATGCGTCGGTCGCGATCGCGTCGGGCGACGTCGACATCGTCATCGACGCCACCGGCAGCCCCGCCGCGGGCATCCGCCACGTGCTCGCGTGCTGCACGCACGGCAAGCACGTCGTGATGGTCAACGTCGAGGCCGACGCGCTCGCGGGGCCGCTGCTCGCGCGGCGCGCGCGCGAGGCCGGCGTGGTCTATTCGTTGGCCTACGGCGACCAGCCGGCGCTGATCTGCGAGCTCGTCGACTGGTGCCGCACCGCGGGATTCGAGGTCGTCGCCGCCGGCAAGGGCACGAAATACCTGCCCGCGTACCACGAGTCGACGCCGGCGACCGTGTGGCCGCACTACGGCTTCACGCCCGCGCAAGTGGCGGCCGGCGACTTCAACGCGCAGATGTTCAACTCGTTCCTCGACGGCACCAAGAGCGCGATCGAGATGGCCGCGGTCGCGAACGCGACCGGGTTGCTCCCCGCGCCTGGCGGGCTCGCGTTCCCGCCGTGCGGCGTCGACGACTTGCCGCGCGTGCTGCGTCCGCGCGACGAAGGCGGCCACCTTCACCACGCCGGCCAGGTCGAGGTGATCAGCTCGCTCGAGCGCGACGGTCGGCCGGTGTTCCGCGACCTGCGCTGGGGCGTCTACCTGACGTTCCGCGCGGGCGCCGCGCAAGGCGAGGACTACGTGCGCCGCTGCTTCGGCGAGTACGGCTTCCCGACCGACCCGTCGGGACGCTACTCGGCGATGTACAAGCCGACGCACGCGATCGGGCTCGAGCTCGGCATCTCGGTCGCGTCGGTGGGCGTGCGCCGCGAGCCGACGGGGGCGGCGACCGGATGGCGCGGCGACGTCGTGGCCACCGCCAAGCGCGCGTTGCGCGCCGGCGAGACGCTCGACGGCGAGGGCGGCTACACGGTGTACGGCAAGCTCGCGCCGGCAGCCGACTCGCTCAAGCTCGGCGCGCTGCCGCTCGGCCTCGCGCACCACGTCACGCTCAAGCGCGACGTCGCCGCGCACGCGCCGGTCCGCTGGGACGACGTCACCGTCGACGCGTCGAGCGAGGTCGTGCGCTTCCGGCGCGAGATGGAGCGCGAGTTCCGGTCATAGCAACCCGAGCCGCTCCGCGCCGCTCGACAACATCGTCGCAGTGACGCGGTCGATGGGCACGTAGTCCTCGACGATGCGCTGGCCGTCGCGCACCGGCGCGCACGCGATCACCTCGAGGTGGATCCAGCCGCTGAGCGTGTAGAGGTTTGCGCCGGCGGCCGCGGCGAGGTGGCGGATCCCGTTGTCGATCGCCAGGACGCCGGCGCTTTGCGCGCATAGCGCAGCGATGCCGCGCAGCGGATGTCCGTAGAGTCGCTTCCCGGGCCAAGCGCGAAAGCGCGGGTCGTCCGCTTCCTCGCGCGCGCCGACCGCCACCGGCGCATAGCGGCGCTCGATCAGGTGCTCGGCGCACGTGAGCCAATACGCGTTGGGCAAGCACTTGGTCGCCCGTCGCACCGCCGGGTGATTGGACAGGCAGGTCGGCGAATGGCGCGCGACGACGACGACCGGCTTGCCCTCGCCCAGCTCGAGCGCGAGGCCGGCCGCGGCGTCGCGCTCGCCGGGCGTGACCGTGTAATCGCAGGCGTTATCGTCGACCTCGACGCCAAGCTGGCGGCCGTAGCACCACGCGAACGGCCGGATCGATTCGTAACCCAGCTTGAGCGCGGCCTCGGGGTCGAGCACGACCCGCCTCCCCGGCAGCGACGACGCGTCGACGCCGGCGCGCAGCGAGTCGATGGACGGGTTGTGGAGCAGCACCTGGTAGGCGCCGCCCTCGTCGGGGCAGCACACGGTGATGCGTGTCGACGGATGCGCGCGCTTGTGCGCGCGGATCGCGGGCGTCGCGAGCAGCGTGTCGCCGATCTGCTTCGGGCTGACGAGAACCAGCTCGTCCATGCCCGCGCTCGGGATCAGGCCGCGCGGCGGAACGTCGCGAGCACCGCGCCCGCGGCGACGAACAGGCCGCCGAACGTGCGGTTGACCCAGCGGACGTGGTGCGGCTCGCGCAACAGTCGAAGCACCTTTGCCGCGAGTCCGGTATAGCCGCTCATCACGACCAGGTCGGTGAAGAACAGCGTCGCGCCGCACACGACATACTGCGGCAGCTGCGGCAGCGCGGGATCGATGAACTGCGGCAGCACCGCGAGCATGAACACGATGCCCTTCGGGTTGGTCGCGTTGACCAGGAAGCCGCGCATCACGAGCTGCCGCGGGGTTCCCGACACGTCGGCGCCGGCATCGGTGACCGGCGCGGCCGGCGCGCGCCATTGCTGGATGCCGAGGTAGACGAGGTACGCGGCGCCGAGCCACTTGATCGCCGTGAAAAGCGTGGTCGACGCGGCGATGATCGCGCCGAGGCCCGCGGCGACGATCGCCAGCACGAACAGGATGCCGAGCTGCAGGCCGAGGATGTTCCACAGCGCGCGCACGTAGCCGTAGCGCATGCCGGCGGCCATGCACGAGATCGCGCCCGCGCCCGGCGACAGGCTGATGAGCCACGACGCGACGAAGAAGGCGAGCCAGGTCTCGAGCGGCATGCCTGAATTCTACCGGGGCGTCACCGCGAACGCCGGCACCACGCGTCGCAGAACGCTCGGGGTTTCGTAGCCGTTGCCGCACGAAAGGCGCCCGGCCGCCCGAAGCCTTTCGTGCTGATCAATTCCGGGCCAAGAACACGGGCGCGATCCATGCCCGTGTTCTTGGCCCGCCCAAAAGCAAAGGGCCGGCATGGACCGGCCCTTTGCCTCACCCACGCGGCGGTGATCGCGCCGCGCCCTTCAAGGTATACGTCTGACCGCCCCGTTCCGGGGAAGGTTCCTCAATATTTGACGGTGCACCCGTACGGCGTCGTGCTGGCGACCGTGACCGGCTTGCCCGCCTTCGCCTCGGTGAGCGCGGCGCGGACGTAGTTGTTCGCGGTCTTCGCGTCGGCCGGGTTGCTGCTGCGCTTGTCGTCGATCGCGCCGTTGTAGAGCACCTTGCCCTCGGGCGAGATCACGAACATGTGCGGCGTCGTCTTCGCAGCGTAGGCGCTGCCCACTTCGCTCTTCGCGTCGATCAGGATCGCCTTCTGCGCGGCGCCCTGCGACGTCATCCACTCCTGCATCTTCGGGCCGTCGCGGTACTCGTAATGGCCTTGGCGCGTCGAGTTCACGCTCAACCACACGACGTCCTTCGCGCCCCACTCCTTCTGCAGGTCCTGCATGTTTTTCGAGCTGTAATGCTTGCGCACGAACGGGCAATCGGGATTGGTCCATTCGAGCACGACGAACTTGCCGCGGTAGTCGGACAGCTTGACGGGCTTGCCGGTCGCGTCCGCGACGGCGAAATCGGGGGCCGCGGCGCCGGGCGAGGCCGCGACGGCGATGCCGACGGCGGCCGCGCAGGCGAGCGCGGCGGCGGTGCGGATGAACACGGAAGCCCTGGCAGTCATCTTCGTCCTCCGGGGATGGATCGGACAGGTTACAGCGTGGCGAGCGCCTCGGCCACGGTCCGGGCGGTAAGAACCTCCGGCAGCAGCAAAGGTTCCCGGCCCGGCCGGTACAGCGCGTAGACCGGGACCCCGTTGCGGCCGAGGGCGGCGAGCGCGCGCGTGATGTCGGGGTCGCGGCGCGTCCAGTCCGCGCGCACCAGCGCGACGTTCTTCGCCGCGAGCGCGTCCAGCACCGCGGGGTCGTTCAGCACGAGCCGCTTGTTGACCTGGCAGGTCACGCACCATGCGGCCGTGAAGTCGACGAACACCGGGCCGTTCGCCGCGAGGGTGGCGAGCCCGTCGGGCGAGTAGCTCTGCCACGGACCGGTGGCGGCCGCGGCGGCCCTTGCGGGCGAGGCATCGGCCGGCGGCGGCGAGGCGAGCGGACGCGCCACGACGACCGCGCCGGCGAGCGCCGCGAGCGCGACGACCTGCCAGCCGCGGCGCCCGCCGAGACGCCACGCGTGCCACGACCACAGCGCGAGCGCGACCGCGATCAGCGCGATCGCGAGGCGCAGCACCGCGTCGACATCGAGCTGCGTGCCGAGCACCCATGCGAGCCACGCGACGGTCGCATAGAGCGGGAACGCGAGTAGCTGCTTGAACCGAACCATCCACGCGCCTGGCTTGGGCAGCGCGCGGCGCCACGCCGGGAACCACGCGAGCAGCACGTAGGGCAGCGCCATGCCGACGCCGAGCGTGAGGAATACCGCGACGGTCTCGGACGCCGGCTGAGCGAGCGCGAAGCCGAGCGCCGCGCCCATGAACGGCGCCGTGCACGGCGATGCGATGACGACTGCGAGAACGCCGGTGCCGAACGCATCGAGCGTGCGGTTGCGCGACGTCCAGCCACGCACCGACGCCGGCGCGACGTTGCCGAACTCGAACACGCCCGACAGGTTGAGGCCCATCACGAAGAACAGGAGCGCGAGCACCGACACGAACAGCGGCGACTGGAGCTGGAAGCCCCAGCCGAGCTGCTCGCCCGCTGCGCGGAATGCGATGAGCGCGAACGCGAGCGCGACGAACGTCGCGAGCACGCCGGCGCCGTACGCGAGCCCCTCGCGTCGCATCGTCGACGGCGAATCGTGGTGCTCGGCGAAGCCCAGCACCTTGATCGACAGCACCGGCAGCACGCACGGCATCAGGTTCAGGATCGCGCCGCCGACGAACGCCAGCAGGAGCGCGACCAGGAGCGTCATCGACGCGCCCGGCTCCGCCGACGTGATCACGAGCGTCGGCGCCTTCGCGTCGACGGGCTTCGGACCCGCGACGACGGCGCCCGCGAGCGGCACGTCGATCGTCGCGGCCTTGACGTCGCCGATCCCGCCCACCGCGCTGATCACGCCGGCGACGCGCGTGAATCCCGGCGCGAGCTGGTAGGCGACGGGCAGCGCGAGCACGTACGACGCGCCGTCGCGCGACAGCCTCTGCGGCGACGAAGCTTCGATGCGCCCTTCCTGGAACGGGAAGAAGTGCAGCACGCCCGGATCCGCGGCGTTCTCGGGCGGCGTCAGCGCGAGCTTCACCTGCTGGCCTTCGCCGCGCGCCTCGACCGTCCATTTCGCGAGCGGCTTCGGCAAAGTGGCGAGCGTCTCCGCAAGCGGCGCGCCCCACTTGGGATGCGGTTGCGCGCCCGGCTTCACCGGCAGCGCGAGCTTGAGGTCCGCGCCCTCGGGGATGCACGTCTCCTTGCAGACCAGCCATTCGGCGCGCGCCGCGATCGGGAGGTCGCGACCGGCCCTGACGCCCGGCGCGACGGTGAGCGTCGTCGGCAGGTAGACCTCGCCCTCGTAGCCGTAGTTGACCAGCGGCCCGGCGGGCAGCGCGTGCGGCGCGGGCCACTGGATGGGTCCCGCGGTCACGCCCGCCGGGAGCTTCCATTCGATCGTCGTCGGCAGCCCCGAGTCGCCGGGGTTCTGCCAGTACGTGTGCCAGCCCTCGCGCATCTTGAGGCGCAGGGCCACCGTCGTCGGCGTCCCCGGAGCGGCCGACGTGAGAGCGGGCACCAGCTCGGCCTCGACGTTGGGCGTCCGCACGGGTGCGGCCTGCGCTCCAAAGGCAAGGGCGAAGGCGAGCACGGCGAAAAGCGGTCGGGACGCGGTCGGCATAGGCAAGGCGTAGAGCGGGGCAACCGGGGGACGGTTCCCGCCCGAGAGTGCGATTGTGCCATCCCGCCGTCATGACAACGGCATGAAACTCGCCGTTGGGCGGACGCGGACGGCCGCTTGCTACAATCGCGCCTCCTTTTCCGGGGCCGTTCGCGCCGCCGGGCCTGGCGCCCCCCATGGAAGCATTCCTCGTCTCGACGGGCGTCGTCGCGATCGGCGAGATCGGCGACAAGACCCAGCTCCTCTCGCTCGTCCTCGCCGCGCGCTACCGCGCGCCCTGGCCGATCCTCGCGGGCATCGTCGTCGCCACGCTCGTCAACCACGCGATCGCCGCATGGGCCGGGGGCCTGGTGCGCGCCGCGGTCCCGCCGGACGTGCTGAAGTGGCTGCTCGCCGCGTCGTTCTTC
>DATBSV010000362.1:0-2222 GCA_036559685.1 Casimicrobiaceae bacterium | reverse complement strand
GGAAGGGCTCCGGGTCGACCGGCAAGTCCGCCGGATCGCTCTACTACGTGACGCAGTACCTGCGCGAGCAGTCGCAGACGCGCGTCACGCGCGCGTGACCTTCGCCCCGAGCCGGCCCAGCGCGTCCTTCCAGTAGCGCTTGGCGTCGGCGACGGCCTTCGCGCTCGCGAGCTTCGAATGCTCGACGCCGATCTGCGTCCTGTCCGGCGACTTCGCGACGAGGTTGACATCCACGTTGCTGCCGTCGTGCCACGTGATGCGCAGCGACTTCGGCGCAGTGGACTTGCGAATGGTGATCGGATCGGGAAGCCACGCGCGACGCCTGCGCGCGTCGTTCCACGCGGCGAAGACGTCGTCGGCGTGCGCCGCGATCGTCAGGCTCGCGCTGCCCGACCAGCCGTCCGCTTTCTGATGGGTCTTGCGCAGGCCTTTGGCCTGCTCGTACCCGACGGTGACCATCTGGCACCACCACGGGCCGACGCCGAACTTCGCGTTCAGCAGCCTGGCGATGTCCTTGTGCGGAAGCTTCGCGGCACCGGCCCGGTCGAGCGCCATGATCCACTCGGCCCAGGTCCTGCCGGTCTTCGCCTTGACCGCGTCGTCGCCGACGCGCGCGTGCGTCGCCATCTAGGAGGCGAGGATGTCCCGGTACACCGAGCGGTCGACATTGCCACCGGACAGGATAACGGCGCACCGCTGCCCGGCGCGCGCGGGATCGGCGAGCAGCGCCGCAAGCGGAGCGGCGCCGGCCCCTTCGGCGACCTGGTGGGTATCGTCGAACAACGCGCGCATCGCGCCCGCGACCTCGGCGTCGTCGACCTCGACGATGTCGTGCGCGCCGCGCCACAGGATCTCGAGCGCCGCGGCGACCGGCACGCGCACCGCCATGCCGTCCGCCATCGTGTCGGCGCTCGGCGTCTCGATCACGCGGCGCGCGCGGAACGACTGCGCGTACGCGTTCGCGCGCGTCGACACGACGCCGATGATCTTCGTCGCAAGCCCGAGCGCGTCGCGCGCGGCAATGAGCCCGCACGCGCCGGAGCCGCAGCCGATCGGCACGTAGACGCGATCGAGCGGCGGCGCGTGACGGAACAGCTCGAGCGCGTAGGTCGCGACGCCGGCGACGATCGGCGTCTCGAACGGCCCGACGAACACCAGGCCGCGCTCGCGCGCGATCCCGTGCGCGTGGACGCGCGCCTCGTCGTAGTCGCGGCCGTGCTCCACCAGCGTCGCGCCGAGCGCGCGCATCGAGGCGTTCTTCGACGTCGAGTTGCCGTACGGCACGACGATCGTGCACGCGAGGCCGTGACGGCGCGCCGAGAATGCAAGGCTCTGGCCGTGGTTGCCGCGCGTCGCGCTGATGACGCCGGCCGGCCGCGGCGAAGCGTCGGCGAGCTGCCCGACCAGATTGAGCCCCCCGCGCACCTTGAACGCGCCGGTCGGCGTATGGTTCTCGTGCTTGACCCAGACCTCGGTGCCGGCGCGCGTGGCGACGAGCGGCCACGCGATCTGCGGCGTGGGCGCCATCGCCGCATAGACGCGGCGCGCGGCGGCCTCGATGTCGGCGAGCGAAAGCGCCGGTTCGCGCTGGCCCTCCCGCGGGGTCACTTCGCGTAGAAGTTGAGGTAGGCCCACAACAGGAGCATCGCGCCTATGATCGACATGATGAGGCCGGCCGCGTGGAACCTGCCGTCGGGCGAGCGGCTGAACAATCCGCCGATGATTCCGCCGACGATCGAGCCGCCGATGCCGAGCAGCGTGGTCATCCAGAATCCCAGGTTGATCGCGCCCGGATAGAAGAAGCGCGCGAGCAGGCCGACGATGAAGCCGATGATGATCATCCAGATGATGCTCATGATGCCCATGGTCTTCTCTCCCCCCCGGTCGTTGGAGCCCGGCCGTGCCACGCACGGTCGCGGGCATGCTAGCACGCGTGCGGCCCTCGCGATGACGTTGTGCGTTGCGGCAGCGGGCGCACTCGCGGCCGACGGGCGATGCGCCGCCGAAAGCGGCGCTCGCACGCTGCCGCTCGTCGAGCTGTACACGTCGGAAGGCTGCAGCAGCTGTCCGCCGGCGGACCGCTGGCTCGCGAGAACGCTGGGGCCGGCCGACGATGCGCCTGCCGCCGCGCTGGCGTTCCACGTCGACTACTGGGACAAGCTCGGATGGCCCGACCGGTTCGCGCGCGCGGCGTGGTCCGAGCGGCAGCGCGACATCGCGCG
>DATBSV010000361.1:0-4333 GCA_036559685.1 Casimicrobiaceae bacterium | reverse complement strand
CATGCGCCTGGAATTCCAGCGCAACGCCGAGCGCTACCAGTTCATGAAGTGGGGGATGCAGGCGTTCGACACGTTCAAGGTCGTGCCGCCGGGCATCGGCATCGTGCACCAGGTCAACCTCGAGTACCTGGCGCGCGGCGTCCACGTGAAGGACGGCGTCACCTACCCCGACACGCTGGTCGGCACCGACAGCCACACGACGATGATCAACGGCATCGGCGTGGTCGGCTGGGGCGTGGGCGGCATCGAGGCCGAGGCCGGCATGCTCGGCCAGCCGGTGTATTTCCTGACGCCCGACGTCGTCGGCGTCGAGCTCAAGGGCAGGCTCAACGAGGGCATCACCGCGACCGACCTCGTGCTGACGGTCACCGAGATGCTGCGCAAGGCGAAGGTCGTCGGCAAGTTCGTCGAGTTCTTCGGCGAAGGCACCGCGTCGCTCGCGGTGCCCGACCGCGCGACGATCGGCAACATGGCGCCCGAGTACGGCGCGACGATGGGCTTCTTCCCGGTCGACGAGGCGACGGTCGACTACCTGCGCGCGACCGGCCGCACCGAGGACGAGATCGAGCGCTTCCAGGCCTACTTCAAGGCGCAGGGCCTGTGGGGCGTGCCGAGGACCGGCGACATCGACTACACGACCGTGCTGACGCTCGACCTGACGACGATCAAGACGTCGCTCGCCGGCCCGAAGCGCCCGCAGGACCGCATCGAGATGCCGGCGCTCAAGAGCACGTTCACGTCGCTCTTCAGCAAGCCGGTCGTCGAGAACGGCTTCGCGAAAAAGGCAGCCGACCTCGCGTCGCGCGTGACCACCACGGACGGCTATGACGTCGGCAACGGCGACGTGCTGATCGCCGCGATCACGTCGTGCACGAACACGTCGAACCCCGGCGTGCTGCTCGCCGCGGGATTGCTCGCGAAGAAGGCGGTCGAGCGCGGGCTCACGGTCAACCGGCGCGTCAAGACCTCGCTCGCGCCCGGCTCGCGCGTCGTCACCGATTACCTGACCAAGGCTGGATTGCTTCCGTACCTCGCGACGCTCGGCTTCGACGTCGCGGCTTACGGCTGCACGACATGCATCGGCAACGCCGGCGACCTGCGACCCTCGTTCAACGAGGCGATCACCGCGAACGACCTCGTGTGCGCGGCCGTGCTGTCCGGCAATCGCAACTTCGAGGCCCGCATCCACCCGAACCTCAAGGCGAACTTCCTCGCCTCACCGCCGCTCGTGGTCGCGTACGCGATCGCGGGCACGGTGCTCAAGGACTTTTCGCAGGATCCGGTCGGCGTGGGCGCCGACGGGCAACCGGTCATGCTGAAGGACCTGTGGCCATCGTCGCACGAGATCGCGGCCGTGATGCCCTACGCGCGCGAGCCCGCGGCGTTCCGCCGGCTCTACGGCGACCTCGCGAACGCGAACCCGATGTGGAAGGACGTGCACGGCGCGAGCGGGCAGGTCTACGACTGGCCGCGCTCGACCTACATCGCGCGCCCGCCGTTCTTCGACGGCTTCACGGTGAAGCCCGCCGCGCACGGCGCGGAGTCGATCCGCGGCGCGCGCGCGCTCGGCGTCTTCGGCGACTCGGTGACCACCGACCACATTTCGCCGGCCGGCTCGATCAAGCCGACGTCGCCCGCGGGCCTGTACCTGCAGGAGCACGACGTCTCGGTCGCCGACTTCAACAGCTACGGCGCGCGCCGCGGCAACCACGAGGTGATGATGCGCGGCACGTTCGCGAACGTGCGCATCAAGAACCTGATGATGCCGGTGCGGGCGGACGGCTCGAAGGAGGAAGGCGGCGTGACGCTCTACCAGCCGGGCGGGCTCAAGCTCCCGATCTACGAGGCCGCGATGAAGTACGTCGCCTCGGGCGTCCCGACCGTCGTGTTCGGCGGCGAGGAATACGGCACCGGCAGCTCGCGCGACTGGGCCGCGAAGGGCACGCAGCTCCTCGGCGTCAAGGCGGTGATCGCGAAGAGCTTCGAGCGCATCCACCGCAGCAACCTGGTCGGCATGGGCGTGCTGCCGCTGCAGTTCCTGCCCGGCGACAGCGTCGATTCGCTCGGCATCAAGGGCGACGAGACGTTCGACATCACCGGGCTCCAGCACGTGCAGCCGCAGATGCAAGTGACGCTCACGATCCGCAGGCCGGACGGCACGTCGCGCGACGTCAAGGTCCTGTGCCGCATCGACACCGCGATCGAGGTCGATTACTACCAGCACGGCGGCATCCTGCCGTTCGTGCTGCGCGAGCTGGTCGGAGCGGCGGCATGAGCATTGTGGGCCAGGCTTCAGCCTGACGCTTTTGCGCATGATGCGAAAGACGTCCGGCTGAAGCCGGACCCACATCCGTTGCGAAGGGCGCTGCCGCTGTTCCTCGGCGCGGGGCTCTGCTTCACCGCGCTCGACTCGACGGCGAAGCTCCTGCTGTTGCGCGACCACGCGCTGCTCGTCGTCGTGTGGGCGCGCTACGCCGGCCAGATGGCCGCGGTGACGCCGTACGCGCGCCATCGTCTCGGCGCGGATTTCTGGCGCACCAAGCATCTCAAGGTGCAGCTCGTGCGCTCCCTGATGCTCGTGCTCGCGACGCTCGGGTTCTTCGGCGCGCTGCGCTACCTGCCGCTCGCCGAAGCGTCCGCGATCTCGAACCTGGCGCCGGTGTTCATCGTGCTGCTGTCGCCGTGGATGCTCGGCGAGCGTCCCGGCCGCGCGCCGCTCGCCGCGGCCGCGGCGGGCTTCGTCGGCGTGCTGATCCTGCTGCGACCGGGCTCCTCGGTGCTGCATCCGGCCGCGCTACTGCTGTTCATGACGGCGATCACCAACGCGTTCTACGGGATGCTCACGCGCAAGCTAGGCGGCGACAGCGCGTACACGACGCTGTTCTACAGCGCGCTGGTCGGGACGGTCGTGCTGACGCCGCTCGTGCCGTTCGCGATCGTCCCGTCCTCGTGGAACTGGCAAAGCGCGGGGTTGTTCGCGCTGCTCGGCGTCCTCGCGGGCGTCGGGCATGCGATGGTGACGCGCGCGTTCCTGCGCGCGCCTGCGTCGATGCTCGCGCCGTTCACCTACGTGCAGATCGTGTGGGCGACGCTGTTCGGCTACGTCATCTTCGACCAGCTGCCCGACGGCGTCTCGTTCATCGGCATGGCCGTGATCGTCGCGAGCGGGCTCGCGCTCGCGTGGCAGGAGCGCCGCCGCGCACGCGCCGCGGTGCGCGTGCCGTAATATCCGGTTTCGTCCCGTCAAGCTCAGGAGAGGAACTCATGAAAACCCGTCCGATGGCCGTGATGATCGCGCTAGTTCTCGCCGCCTCGCTCGCCGCGTGCGGGCAGAGCTCGCAACAATCGGCCGACAAGGCGATGGCCGAAGCGAAGAAGGCGGCCGAAGCCGCCGCGGCCGCGACCAAGGCCGCCGCCGACGCGACCGTTCAAGCGTCCAAGGAAGCCGCCGACAAGGCCGCCGCCGCCGCGCAGTCCGCGGCCGCGTCGACCGAGAAGGCCGCCGCGGAGGCGAAGGTTGCCGCCGAAAAGGCCGTCGCCGACGCGAAGGCCGCCGCCGCGAAGAAGTAAGTCGTATCCGTTATCAGAACGGCCGGCCGCGGCGACGCGCGCCGGCCGTTGTCATTTCGCGGGAGCGTGCTTCGCGATCCACCGCGTGAGCGGCTTCCATTGCTCCCAGTCCTGCTCGGCGCGCGAGCGCGGCAGGTCGAACACCGACGCGCCGTCGCGCGCGCATTGCACGTAGACCTGCGTCTGGCGCAGGTGCGCGACGACCGGCATGTCGAATCCGGTGAGGAACGCGTCGAGCTCTTCGGCGCTGTGCGTGCGCGCGTCGACGCGCATCGCGACGATGCCGATCGGCAGCGTGCCCTGCCGCACCGCCTTCTGCTCGGCCAGCGTCGCGACGAAGCGCTCGGTCGCCGTCATGTCGTAGGCCGACGGCGTCAACGGCACGAGCATCACGTCGGCACCCTTGATCGCGTCGCGCATCGCGTCGCCGTGCAGGCCGGCCGCGCTGTCGACGACGCACCACTGCAAGTCGAGCGCCTTCGCTTCCTTGCGCTTGCCGCCGAACAGCGCGATCGGCGGGAACAGTGCCGGCCGCCGCTCGAGCCAGCCGGTCGACGATTGCTGCGGATCGCGATCGTCGATCGCGACGCGCTGGCGCTTGCCGGCAAGCCAGCCGGCGACGTTGGTGGCAAGCGTCGTCTTGCCGCTGCCGCCCTTGGGATTCGCGATCAGGATCGTCTGCACGATCGGCCCCTCCTAAGGACCGCCGCCCGGTCCGGACCGGGCAGGGCTGCCATGGTAGCGGGGTTCGATGCGGAAGCGG
>DATBSV010000360.1:0-7846 GCA_036559685.1 Casimicrobiaceae bacterium | reverse complement strand
CTCCAGGTCGCGCAGCACGAGCGGCGGCGTCGCGCCGGCGCGCCAGTCGCGAAGCTCGGCCGCCTGCACGGATGCCGACACGAGCGCGGTGGCGGCCAGCGCCACGGCGACGAGCGAGCGAGCGATTGTTTGCATCGAAGCGGGCAAGGGCGCGAGTGCGAGCAGTCTTGCTAGACTCGCCGGAAACATCGCGAGAGGGAAATTATTCCATGCCGACGACCGGCATCGTCAAGCGATTGCACCCTGACCCGGCGCGCGAGCGCCGCGCGCTGGTCGACGGCCTGCTCGCCGACACCCCGTCGATTCCCCCGAAATACTTCTACGACAGGCTGGGCTGCGCGCTCTACGGCGCGATCTGCGAGCTGCCCGAGTATTACCCGACGCGCACCGAGCGTGCCATCTTTTCGCAGCATCGCGAGGCGATCGCGGCGGCGGTCGGCACGGGAGGGCAGTTCGTCGACCTCGGGGCCGGCGATTGCTGCAAGGCCGAGAGCTGGCTGCCCTACCTGATGCCGGCGCGCTACCTCGCGGTCGACATCGCCGAGGATGCGCTGGCGCGCTCGCTCGCGCGGCTCGCGCCCGAATTCCCCGAGGTGGAGCTCGGCGGCATCGTCGTCGATTTCACCGACGGTCTCGACCTCGAGGCCGATCTCGACGGGCGGCCGGCCACGTTCTTCTACCCGGGATCGTCGATCGGCAACTTCACGCCCGACGAGGCGCGCGTGTTCCTCGCGCGCATCCGCACGCACTTCGCGTCGCGGCCGGGCAGCGGCCTTTTGATCGGCGTCGACACGCGCAAGGACGTCGCACGGCTGGTCAAGGCCTACGCCGACCCGACCGGCGTCACCGCCGCGTTCAACCGCAACGTGCTGAACCACGTCAACCGCGTGATCGGCAGCGACTTCCAGCCCGAGGCGTGGGGCCACGTCGGGCTGTACGACGCGGACATCGGCCGCATCGAGATGCATTTGCAGGCCACGTGGCCGCAGGACGTGACGATCGACGGCGTCGTGCGCCATTTCGCGACCGGCGAGCGGATCCACACCGAGAACTCGTACAAATACGCGCCGGGCGATTTCGATGCGCTGTTGCGCGACGTCGGCTTCGCGCGCACGACACGCTGGCTCGACGACGCGCAGGCGTTCTCGGTGTTCCACGCCGCGTGACGCGGCGTTATGTCGAACGATCGCGCGCAAGGCGCACGCCCGAGAACTGCCAGCGCGCGTCGGGCGGGAAGAAGTTGCGGTAGGTCGCGCGGAGGTGCGAGCGCGGCGTCGCGCACGAGCCGCCGCGCAGCACGTACTGGCCGGCCATGAATTTTCCGTTGTACTCGCCGATCGCGCCATCCGCCGGCGCGAAGCCCGGGTAGGGACCGTAGTCGCTCCGCGTCCACTCCCACACGTCGCCGAAGAGTTGTGCCGGCGCGCCGGGCGGCGTGTCGCCGTCGAGCGGCATCGGGTGCAGCGCGCCGCTATCGAGCAGGTTGCCCTCGATCGACGCTTCGCGCGCAGCGAGCTCCCACTCGAACTCGGTCGGCAGTCGCGCGCCGGCCCAGCGCGCGTAGGCATCCGCTTCGAAGAACGACAGGTGGCACATCGGCGTGTGCGCGTCGATCGCAACGCGGCCGTGGAGCGTGAACGTCGTCCATGCCGCGCCGTCGCGCTCCCAGTACAGCGGCGCCGTCCAGCCGCGCGTGGTGACGACGTCCCAGCCGGCCGACAGCCACAACTCCGCTCGATCGTACCCGCCGTCGTCGACGAACGCCGCGTACTCGCCGTGCGTCACCGGCCTCGACGCCAACGCGAACGGCTCGAGGAAGACGCGGTGACGCGGCAGCTCGTTGTCGAATGCGAAGCCGTCGCCCGCGTGGCCGAACGCGTCCAGCCCTCCGGCGTAGTCGACCCACTCGGCGCGACGCGGGCGCACCGGCGCAAGCGGCCAGCCGGCGCGATACACCGGCGCTGCCGGGTTGCGCGAGAACAGGTGTTTGAGGTCGGTGAGGATCAGCTCCTGGTGCTGCTGCTCGTGGTGCAGGCCGAGCTCGATGCGCGCGGCCGTCTCGCGACCGAGGTCGCTCGCAAGCAGCGCCCGCATCGCCGCGTCGACGTGAGCGCGGTAGGCGCGCACGGTCGCGAGGTCGGGTCGCGACAGCAGCCCGCGCTCCGGCCGCGGATGGCGCTCGCCGACGCCGACGTAGTACGAGTTGAACAGCACGCGGAACGCCGAATCGAGCGGCCGGTAGCCCTCGCGCCCGGCGAGGACGAAGGTCTCGAAGAACCAGGTCGTGTGCGCCAGGTGCCACTTGACCGGGCTCGCGTCGGGCATCGACTGCAGCGCGCAGTCCTCCGGCGACAGCGGCGCGGCGAGCGCTTCGGACTGGCCGCGGACCGCCGCATAGGCGTTCGCCAGTGCCGTCGCGGGGCGCGCTTCGGTGTCCGGTCGGGGGTGGGGGCGGTGGGGGCGCATGGTGGGTAACGGCCAGCCTAAACCTCTTCGCGCCGCGCCGCGATAGGACGGCGTGCCTGACCTCCGACGGACGACGCCCGAGGCGTCAGGCGTATCCCCTTAGCAGTACGGCGCAGGGCCGGTGATGGATGCGCCGGCTACTTGAAACCGGCCAACGCGTTCTGACAGACGGCCCCGTCGAAGTCCGAGCGGCAGGCGTCGCGCACCGCGCCGCACACCGAGCCCGACATCCCGGCCGTCACGCCGCGGACCAGGTCCTGCATCGCCTTGCCCAGCGAGTCGGCGAGCGTCGGGTCGACGAGCGTCGCGGGACCCGCGGCAGGCGGCGTCTTGTCGGCGGCACCGCCGAACTGCTTCATGCACGAATCGTAGGCGCGCGTGATGCGCGCTTCCTCCGAGTGCTCGCGCTGCCACACGATCCCGGCCACGATGGCGACGAGGATCGCCGCGACGACCCATTTCATCGCGTCATCGCACGGTCACGCGCGGCGGCCCGGCGACGATCTCGCCGATGTCGGTCGCGCGATCGAACCCGTCGCGGCGGAACGCGTCGAGCACCGCGTCGACGTCACCCGGCGCGCACGCGACCAGCAAACCGCCGGACGTCTGCGGGTCGGTCACGATCGTGCGGACGAGGTCTTCGTCCTTCGCGTCAATCCTCACGTCGGTGCCGTAGCCCGCCCAGTTGCGCGCCGAGGCGCCGGTGAAGTAGCCGCTTCGCGCCAGCTCGCTCGCGCCCGGAAGCAGCGGGACCTTCGCGTAGTCGACCACCGCGCCTGCGCCAGAACCGCGGCAGATCTCGAGCAGGTGGCCCGCGAGGCCGAACCCGGTCACGTCGGTGAGCGCGTGGACCCCCGGCATGCGCCCGAGCGCGATGCCCGGCGTGTTGAGCTTCGTGGTGCTTCCGATCATCGCGGCGTAGCCCGCATCGTCGAGCTTCTGCTTCTTGAGCGCGGCGCTGTAGATGCCGACGCCGAGCGGCTTGCCGAGCACGAGCCGGTCGCCCGGGCGCGCGCCGGCGTTGCGCTTGAGGTTCGCCGGGTCGACGAGGCCGATGGCGACCAGCCCGTAGATCGGCTCGATCGAGTCGATCGTGTGGCCGCCGGCGATCGGGATGCCGGCCTTCGCGCACACGTCCTCGCCGCCCTGCAGCACGCGCCGGATCGTGTCGACCGGCAGCTTGTTGACCGGCATGCCGACCAGCGCGAGCGCGAACAGCGGCGTGCCGCCCATCGCGTAGACGTCGGAGATGGCGTTGGTCGCCGCGATCGCGCCGAAATCGTAGGGATCGTCGACGATCGGCATGAAGAAGTCGGTCGTCGCGACGATCGCCTGGCGGTCGTTGATCCGGTACACGGCTGCGTCGTCGGCCGTCTCGATGCCGACCAGGAGCTCCTTCGGCAGCACCGAGGGACCGGCCTTCGCGATGATCTGCTGCAGCACGCCGGGCGCGATCTTGCAGCCGCATCCGCCGCCGTGGCTGAACTCGGTGAGGCGCAGCGGAACCGGATCGGGGGCGTTCATGGCGTTGCTTTCGCGAAGGCGCGGCGGGTCGTCATTCTAGCCCCGCTGCGCTTCGAGGCGAGCGCGGCGTCGATCGCCGCGTTCAGCGCACGGGTCTCGGCCTCGGGCGTCATCCGCTTCGCGAGGCGTTCGCCGCGACGCGCCAGTGCGCCGAGCCAGCGGCGATCGCGCGTCGCGCGGACGATCATCGCCGCGAGAGCGTCCGCGTCGCCGACCGCGAACATCCCGGGATAGTCGGCGCCCAGCAAGCCTACGTTGCCCGACATGCGGGTGCCTATCACGGGGGTGCCCGACGTGAGCGCCTCGACGACGACGTTTGCACCGCCTTCCATGCGCGAGGTCACGACGAGCGCGTGCGCGCGCCGGATCGCCTGGCGCGTCCACGCATGCGGTCGCGGGCCGAGCCAGCGCACGCGCGCGTCTTCGGCGGTCGCGCGACGCACGTCGACGGCGAGTCCGGGATCGAGCGCGTCGCCCACGAGCGTGAGCGTCGCCGGGACATCGGCGGGCAGCCGTCGCCACGCCTCGAGCGCGGTGCGCGGGTCCTTCTCGTTGCGAAGGTGCGCGACGAGGATCGCGTTGAATCGGGAAGACGCCTTGTGCGGCCACGGCGCGAGCGCGCGCGCGGACTGCACGACGACGGACGCCTTGTCGCGTCGTCGCGCGGAAAGGTGCGCGAGGGCGTCGTCCTGCAGCACGATCAGCCGGTCGGCCTCGGCGATCGACGCGAGCGCATCGGCGTCGCCCGCGGGAACGTCACGGTAGAGGTCGGTGCCGGTGAGCGCGACGATCAATGCGCGATCCGGATGCGCGCGCTTCCAGCGTCCGATCGCCTCGCGGCTGCGGCGGGCGTGCAGCGCGAGCAGCGCGACCGCATCCTCGCGGAGCGGCGCGTCGGGCGATTGTAGAATCACGCGAAAGCGCGGCGCGACCATTCGCGCCCAACGGGCGGCCGTGCGCCAGTTCCCGTTGTTGGCGCTCGCGAGGTACGGCGTGACGAGGATCAGCGAGTCGGGGTGGCGCACGCGCATGCAGGCCGCGCTGGCGGATGCGCGCGAGTATACGCGGCGCTGCTACGCGCATCTCGAGGCCGCGGACCCGGTGTTCCCGCTGCAGGCGACGGTCAATCCGGCGCGCTGGGAGCTCGGGCACATCGCGTGGTTCCAGGAGTACTGGTGCCAGCGCCACGGAACCGCGATGCGGCCCGGCGATCCCGCTCGCGCCGAGCGCGCATCGCGGCTGCGCGGCGCCGACGCGCTCTACGACAGCTCGAGCGTGCCGCACGACACTCGCTGGTCGCTCCCGTTGCCCGATTGGCGCGGCACGAACCGCTACCTCGACGACACGCTCGCCGCGACGCTCGAGGCGATTGAGCATGCAAGCGAAGACGCGAGGGACGATTCCCGGTATTTCTTCGAGCTCGCGCTCCTGCACGAGGACATGCACGGCGAGGCGCTCGTGATGACGCTCCAGTCGCTCGGACTGCCGCCGCCGGACGGCTGGACGCCCCCGGCAGAGTCGTTCGAGGCGCCCGGTGGCGGCGACGTCGACGTCCCCGGTGGCACGTACACGATCGGCAGCCGCGACGACGAGGCGCGCACGCGTTTCGTCTTCGACAACGAGCTTCGTTCGCACGACGTGGCGCTCGCGCCGTTTTCGATCGCGCGATCGTGCGTGACCGAAGGCGAGTTCGCCGCCTTCGTCGACGATGGCGGTCCACTGCCGGCGTATTGGCGCCGCAGCGGCGACGGGTACGAGGTGCGCTGGTTCGACCGGTGGCGGCCGCTCGCCCCGGCCCACGCGGTGCAGCACGTCAGCGCGCACCAGGCGCACGCGTATTGCGCGTGGGCGAACCGCCGGCTGCCGACCGAAGTGGAGTGGGAGGTCGCGGCCGCGCGCGAAATCGTCGGTCGCGATGCGAATCTCGACGGCCGTCATCGCGGGCCGGTCGCGGCAGCGGCGGGAGGCGAGGGCACGTCGCACCTGTTCGGCAACGTCTGGGAATGGACCGCGTCGGCGTTCGGGCCGTATCCGGGTTTCTCGGCGGGACCGTACGCCGACTATTCGCAGCCCTGGTTCGGCGATCACCACGTCATCCGTGGGGGATCGTGGGCGACGCGATCGCGGCTGGTTCACGCGCGCATGCGCAACTTCTACCGGCCGGAACGCTCCGACATGTTCGTCGGGTTCCGCACCTGCGCTCCGCAGTAGTCCGGGCACGGGTGTTGCACGTTTGACCGGGACGGGGGTTTTGCTGCGGTGCAATAACGCCCCGGCACTGCGGGAACGGCGTAGCATGCGGGCCAGCGTTCGCGCCGCACCATGGCCCCGTCCTCCGGGCACCGGGTAGAAGGCTCGCTTCGACGGGCACCGCGCCGCGGACGATTCGAGGAGAACGCTTGAAACCGACGGATATCGCTCAACCGGACTACTTCCACAAGGTTGTCGATTGCCAATGGGCGTGCCCCGCGCACACGCCCGTTCCCGAGTACATCAGGCTGATCGCGCAGGGGCGTTACGACGACGCCTACCTGGTCAACTGGAAGTCGAACGTCTTCCCGGGAATCCTCGGCCGCACGTGCGATCGCCCGTGCGAGCCGGCATGCCGCCGCGTGCGCATCGAGGAGGGATCGCCCGAGCACCGCAAGGCGAGCGCGAAGCCGGAGCCGGTCGCGATCTGCCGCCTCAAGCGCGCCGCCGCCGACTTCAAGGGCGACATCCGCCCGCGGTTGCCGCAACCGGCGACGCAGAAGAACGGCAAGCGGATCGCGCTCGTGGGCGGCGGGCCTGCGTCGCTGACCGTCGCGCGCGACCTCGCGCCGCTCGGCTACGAATGCGTCGTTTTCGACGGCGATCCGCAGGCCGGCGGCATGATGCGCACGCAGATCCCCAAGTTCCGGCTGCCCGACCGCGTGATCGACGAGGAGTGCGGCTACATCCTCGACCTCGGCATCGAGTTCCGCGGCGGCCAGCGCATCGATTCGATGAAGGCGCTGCTGGAGCAGGGCTACGACGCCGTGTTCGTCGGCAGCGGCGCGCCGCGCGGACGCGACCTCGACATCCCGGGACGCAAGGAAGCGGCGAAGCACGTCCACATCGGCATCGATTGGCTGTCCTCGGTCTCCTTCGAGCATGTCACCGCGATCGGCAAGCGCGTCGTCGTGCTCGGCGGCGGCAACACCGCGATGGACTGCTGCCGCAGCTCGCGGCGCCTCGGCGGCGAGAAGGTCGACGTCGTGGTGCGCTCGGGCTACGACGAGATGAAGGCCTCGCCGTGGGAAAAGGAGGACGCGCAGCACGAGGGGATCCCGATCCACAACTTCCTCGTGCCGAAGCGATTCCTGCACGAGGGCGAGCGGCTCACCGGCGTCGTGTTCGACAAGGTCGAGGCGCGCTACGACGCAAACGGCCGTCGCGAGCTCGTGCCCACCGGCGATCCGGAGGTGGTCTTCGAGTGCGACGACGTGCTCGTCGCCGTCGGCCAGGAGAACGCGTTCCCGTGGATCGAGCGCGGGCTGGGCATCGACTTCGACAAGTGGGGGATGCCGGTCGTCGACAAGACGACGATGGCCTCGACGCGCCCGGACGTGTTCTTCGGCGGCGACGCGGCGTTCGGCCCCAAGAACATCATCTGGGCGGTCGCGCACGGCCACGATGCGGCGATCTCGATCGACAAGTTCTGCCGCGGCGAGGACATTGAGAAACGCCCGCCGCCGTCGTTCTCGCTCGTGTCGCAGAAGATGGGCATCCACGAGTGGAGCTACGACAACGCGATCACGAGCGACAAGCGCCACCGCGTGCCGCTCAAGGACATGGTGATCGCGCTGAAGGACATCCGGCAGGAGGTCGAGCTCGG
>DATBSV010000359.1:0-3058 GCA_036559685.1 Casimicrobiaceae bacterium | reverse complement strand
AACGCGGCGATCCACATCGGGCACGCGGTCAACAAGATCCTGAAGGACGTCATCGTCAAGAGCCGCACGCTCGCGGGCTTCGACGCGCCGTACGTGCCGGGCTGGGACTGCCACGGCATGCCGATCGAGGTGCAGATCGAGAAGACGCACGGCAAGCACCTGCCGGTCGAGGAGACGCTGCGCCTGTGCCGCGCGTACGCGACCGAGCAGATCGCGATCCAGAAGAAGGACTTCCAGCGGCTTGGCGTGCTCGGCGACTGGGATCGCCCGTACACGACGATGGCGTACCCGAACGAGGCCGAGGAGATCCGCACGCTCGGCAAGCTGCTCGAGAAGGGCTACCTGTACCGGGGCCTGAAGCCGGTCAACTGGTGCTTCGACTGCGGCAGTGCGCTCGCCGAGGCCGAGGTCGAGTACGAGGACCGTCAGGACATCGCGATCGACGTCGCGTTCCCGCTCGACGCCGCGGAGCGTCCGAAACTCGCGAAGGCGTTCGGGCTCGCGCACGCGCCGGAAGGACCGATCGGTGCGGTGATCTGGACGACAACACCGTGGACGATTCCCGCGAACCAGGCGCTCAACCTGCATCCCGATCTCGCGTACGCGCTCGTCGCGACCGAGAAGGGACACTTCGTCGTCGCCGAGGACCTGGTCGCGGCATGCCTCGCGCGCTGGAGGATCCCGGGCAGCGCGATCGCGACCGCGAAGGGCGCGGCGCTCGAGCTGATCCGCTTCCGTCACCCGTTCTACGATCGCGCGTCGCCGATCTACCTCGGCGAGTACGTCACGCTCGAGCAGGGGACCGGCATCGTGCACAGCTCGCCCGCGTACGGCATGGACGACTTCGTGTCGTGCCGGCGCTACGGCATGAAGGACGAGGAGATCGAGAATCCCGTTCAGGGCGACGGTCGCTATGCCGATTCGCTGCCGTTCTTCGGGGGGCTCAAGATCTGGGACGCGAATCCCCGCATCGTCGACAAGCTGAAGGAGGTCGGCGCGCTCCTGCACGCCGAGAAGTTCAAGCACAGCTACATGCACTGCTGGCGCCACAAGACGCCGATCATCTATCGCGCGACGACGCAGTGGTTCGCCGGGATGGACGACGTGCCCGGATACCGCGGCGCGAAGCCGCAGCGCACGCTGCGCGACCTCGCGCTCGAAGGCATCGATCGCACGCGGTTCTACCCGTCGTGGGGCAAGGCGCGGCTGCACGGGATGATCGCGCACCGGCCGGACTGGACGCTCTCGCGCCAGCGCCAGTGGGGAGTGCCGCTGCCGTTCTTCGTGGACCGCGAGACCGACGAGCTGCATCCCGACACGCCCGCGCTGCTCGAACTCGCCGCGAGGATGGTGCAGGAACGCGGCATCGCGGCGTGGTTCGAGGCGACGCACGAGGACTTCGGCGTCGACGAGCAGCGCTATCGCAAGCTCACCGACACGCTCGACGTGTGGTTCGACTCGGGCTCGACGCACCAGACGGTCATGGGCGGCCCGGACGGCCGCGCGAAGCACCGCGGCTCGCATCCCGACGCGCACGGCTTCCCGGCCGACCTCTACCTCGAGGGCTCCGACCAGCACCGCGGGTGGTTCCATTCGTCGTTGCTGATCTCGTGCATGCTGAACGGCGTGCCACCGTACAAGGCCCTGCTCACGCACGGCTTCGCGGTCGACGGCGAAGGCAAGAAGATGTCGAAGTCGAAAGGCAACGTCGTCGCGCCGCAGAAGGTGTCCGACACGCTGGGCGCCGACATCCTGCGCCTGTGGGTCGCCGCGACCGACTACTCGGGCGATCTCACGATCTCCGACGAGATCCTCAAGCGCAACGTCGAGAGCTACCGCCGCATCCGCAACACGCTGCGCTTCCTGATCGCGAACACGTCCGATTTCGCGCCGAAGGACGCGCCGCCACCCGACCGCCAGTTCGAGATCGATCGCTACGCGCTCGCGCGGCTCGCGAAGCTCGTCCTAGATGTTGCGTCCGACTACGACCGTTACGAGTTCCACCTGGTCGTCCAGAAGATCACGAGCTACTGTTCCGAGGACCTCGGCGGCTTCTACCTCGACGCCCTCAAGGACCGGCTCTACACGACGGCACCGGCGAGCCCGGCGCGGCGCTCCGCGCAGGCGGCGCTGGCCGCGATACGCGACGCGCTGCTGCTCCTGCTCGCGCCCGTGCTGTCGTTCACGAGCGAGGAGGCGTGGCGCGTCGTGCATCCCGAGGACACGACGCTGTTCACGCATGCCTGGCGCGACGCGACGCCCTCGGTCGCGGGTGGCGACGCGCTGATCGCCAAGTGGGACACGATCCTGTCGGTGCGAGCTGCGGTGCTGAAGGAAATCGAGTCGGTGCGCCAGTCGGGCCGCATCGGCAGCTCGCTGCAGGCCGACGTGACGATCTCGGCGCCCGAGCCCGCGTACGGCGCGCTCGCGTCGCTCGGCGACGACCTGCGCTTCGTGACCATCACGTCGGTCGCCCGCGTCGAGCGCGGCGACGAGCTCGCCATCGCGGTCAACCCGTCGGGCGGCCAGAAGTGCGAGCGCTGCTGGCACTGGAGGAGCGACGTCGGGTCCGCTCCCGAGCACCCGATGCTGTGCGGCCGCTGTGTCGCCAACCTGTACGGCGCCGGCGAACCGCGCGCCCACGCCTAGGTCCAAGCGCGATGACCGTCACGCCCGCCGTCAATCCGATGCGCTGGATCGCGCTGGCGCTCGCCGTGGTCGCGCTCGACCAGGTGACCAAGGCGGCGATCCAGGCGACGTTCCGGCCGGGCGACGAGCTCGCGCTGCTGCCGTTCCTGTCGCTGGTGCTCACGTTCAACTCGGGCGCCGCGTTCAGCTTCCTGGCCGGCGAGGACGGCTGGCAGCGCTGGTTCTTCGCGGCCGTCGCGGTCGCGGCCGTCGGGTTCATCACCTGGCTGATCCACAAGGGCGGGAGCCGCATGTACCTGTGGGGTCTCGCGCTGATCCTGGGCGGGGCGATCGGCAACCTGATCGACCGGCTGTGGCTCGGCCACGTCACCGACTTCGTGCTCGTGCACTGGCGCGGCTGGACGTTCCC
>DATBSV010000358.1:0-2293 GCA_036559685.1 Casimicrobiaceae bacterium | reverse complement strand
GCCCTCGCGCTCGGCGGCGGGCAGCGTCGCGACGTGCGTGCGCACGGCCTCGAGCAGCTCGAACGTGCCGACGATGTTGGTCTTCACGAACGCGTCGGGCCCGTGGATCGAGCGGTCGACGTGCGTCTCGGCGGCGAAGTTAACGATCGCGCGCGGCTTGTGCTCGGCGAGCAGACGCACGACCGCGGCGCGGTCGCCGATGTCGCCGCGCACGAACGCGTGGCGCGCGTCGTCGCGCAGCGGCGCGAGGTTGCCGAGGTTGCCCGAGTAGGTGAGCTTGTCGAGGTTCAGCACCGGCTCGCCGGTCGCGGCGATCCAGTCGAGGACGAAGTTGGCGCCGATGAAGCCGGCACCGCCGGTGACGAGGATCATGGGAGCGGCACGCTCATCCGCGCGAGGCGCGGCGAGAGAGGGGTCGGGAGCGGGGATGCGATTTTACCATCGCGACCCGGCTCGATCTCCTGTCGCCGCGCGACGACAGCCATCACACGCGATAGTAGTCGCGGTACCAGCGCACGAACCGCTCGAGCCCCTCGGCGAGCGGTGTGCGCGGCGCGAACCCGGTCAGCGCGCGCAGCCGGTCGATCGACGCGTAGGTCGCGGGCACGTCGCCCGGCTGCATCGGCTGCGGGTCGCGGATCGCCGCCTTCCCGAGCAGCCGCTCGAGCGTCGCGATGAACGTGTCGAGCTCGACGGCCTCATGGTTGCCGATGTTGTAGATCGCGTGCGGCGCGCCATCCGCCCCGGCGCGCGTTGGCGGCCGGTCGAGCACGCGCGCCACGCCTTCGACGATGTCGTCGACGTAGGTGAAGTCGCGGCGCATCCGGCCGTGGTTGAACACGCGGATCGGCTCGCCCGCGAGGATCGCGCGCGCGAACAGCATCGGCGCCTGGTCGGGACGGCCCCACGGGCCGTAGACGGTGAAGAAGCGCAGCCCGGTGGCCGGAATGCCGTACAGGTGCGCATACGCGTGCGCCATCAGCTCGTCGGCCTTCTTGGTCGCGGCGTAGAGGCTCACCGGATGGTCGGTCGGCTGGTCCTCGGAGAACGGCAACGCGTGGTTCGCGCCGTACACCGACGAGCTCGACGCGTACACGAGATGCTCGACCTTCGCGTGCCGGCAGCCCTCGAGCACGTAGCCGAACGCGTCGACGTTCGCACGGAGGTACGCGGCCGGGTTGATAAGGGAAAAGCGAACTCCCGGCTGCGCCGCGAGATGCACGACACGGTCGAAGCGCCCGTCGCGGAACAGCCGCGAAGTCACATCAGCGTCGGCGAGGTCGAGCTTCTCGAACGCGAACCCTGGCCTGCCGGAAAGCTCGGCGAGGCGCGCCTCCTTGAGCGAGACGTCGTAGTACGGGTCGAGGTTGTCGACGCCGACGACCGCGTCGCCACGCGCGAGCAGCGCCGCGGACGTGTGCATCCCGATGAATCCGGCCGCGCCGGTCACGAGCACCCGGCTCATGACGGTCCGCCCGCGCGCGCGTTGAGCGCGCGCAGCTTCGCGTACTTGAGGAAGCTCGCGAACGCGCCGATCGCGATGTGGGCGAAGCCGGCCGCGCCGTCGAGGAACCCGAGCTTGACCACGTAGAAGCGCAGGAAGCGGGCGATCGGCGACAGCGCCATGCGCGCGAGCCCGGCGTACTCGCCGCGCGCGTGCATCGCCTCGGCCTGCAGGGACGTGTAGCGGTTCTGCTTCGCGACATAGTCGTCGATCGACTCGGCGGACGCGTGCAGCAGGTCGCCGTCGAGGCGCGCGACCTGGCCGCTCGCGACGACGTGCTCGTGCACCGCGTCGTCGCTCCAGCGCGCGCGGCGGCGGTCGAAGAGCCGCACGTTCCAGTCCGGGTAGCCTTCGCCGTGCTTGAGCCAGCGGCCGAGGAAGCGGTTGCGCCGTGGAAACGCGAACGCGGGCGGCGCGGGCTCGCCGGCGGCGAAGGCGGCACGGACGGCGCGCTCGAGCTCGGGCGTCGCACGCTCGTCCGCGTCGAGGCACAGCACCCAGTCGTGCGCGGCCGCGTCGACCGCGAAGGTCTTCTGCGGACCGAAGCCGCGCCAGCGCTCCTCGAGGACGCGCGCGCCCAGGCGACGCGCGATATCCACGGTATCATCGCGGCTGCCCGCGTCGACGACGACGATCTCGGACGCGAATGGCGCGGACGCGAGGCAGCCCGCGAGGTCCTTGGCGGCGTCGCGCGTGATCACTACCAGCGAGAGAGGCAGCGTGCCGGCCATGCGGGGGTCGTGCCCGACGCGGTCGTCGAGGACCGCGCGATTCTACGACGAACCGCGC
>DATBSV010000357.1:0-2112 GCA_036559685.1 Casimicrobiaceae bacterium | reverse complement strand
TAGGCCTGCAGTGTCGCCTCGAGCAGCTGCAGCGACTCGATGTCGAGGTCGTTGGTCGGCTCGTCGAGCACGAGCAGGTTCGCCGGCAGCGCGAAGAGCCGCGCGAGTAGCAACCGGTTGCGCTCGCCGCCGGAGAGCGTCTTCACCGGCGCCTGGGCGCGCTCGGGCGGGAACAGGAAGTCGCCGAGGTAGGTGAGCACGTGCCGCCGTCCCTGCGCGGTCTCGACCCAGTCCGCGCCCGGCGAGATCGTGTCGGCGAGCGTGCGCTCGGGATCGAGCTGTTCGCGCAACTGGTCGAAGTAGGCGACTTCGAGCTTCGTGCCCCGTCGGACCGTGCCCGTGTCCGGCGCGAGCGTCCCGAGGATCAGCTTGAGCAGCGTGGACTTGCCTGCGCCGTTCGGGCCGATCAATCCGATCCGGTCGCCGCGCATCACGACGAGCGACAGGTCGCGCACGATCGTCCGGTCGCCGAACGCGAGCGAGACGTTCTCCAGCTCCGCGACGAGCTTGCCCGAGCGCTCGCCCGCGTCGAGCGCCAGCTTCACGTTGCCGAGCCGGTCGCGCCGCGCTGCGCGCTCCTCGCGCAGCGCCTCGAGTCGGCGCTGGCGGCCCATGTCGCGCGTGCGGCGCGCCTGGACGCCCTTGCGGATCCACGCCTCCTCCTGCGCCCAGAACTTGTCGAACTTGCGGTTCGCGATCGCCTCGGAAGCGAGCTCGGTGGACCTGCGCTGCTCGTAGGCGGCGAAATTGCCCGGGTAGGAGCGCAGGAGCCCGCGATCCAGCTCGACGATGCGCGTGGCGACGCGGTCGAGGAAGGCCCGGTCGTGCGTGATCACGATCGCGGCGGGGCCCTTGAGAAGCAGGTCCTCGACCAGCGTGATGCCGTCGATGTCGAGGTGGTTGGTCGGCTCGTCGAGCAGCAGCAGAGCGGGCTCCATCGCCAGCGCGAGCGCGAGCGCCGCGCGCTTGCGCTCCCCGCCCGACGCCGACATCGGGTCGGCGCCCTCGTCGAGGCCGAAGCGGTGCAGCATCTCGACCAGCCGCGCTTCCGCGCGCCAGCGCTCGCGCTCGTCGCGGATCGCCTCGACGCCGCCGCGCAACACCAGGCTCTCGCGCAGCGACGATGCGGGCGGGAGCAGCGGCTCCTGCTCGACCAGCGTCACGCGCAGGCCGTCGCGCGCCTGCAGCTTCCCGTCGTCGAGGTCGATGCGTCCGGCGAGGACCTGCAGCATCGACGACTTCCCGGTCCCGTTTCGGCCGATGAGGCCGACGCGTTCACCTTCCTGCAGCGAGAAGTCGGCGCGATCGAGGAGCGGATGCATGCCGAACGCGAGTTCCGCGGCGAGGAGCGAGAGCACGGCCATGCCCCAAGCATAGCCGGACGGCGCGGCCCCGGCCGGGGGGCACGTTGACCGGACGGTCGCGCGCGAGCGGGGCGGCGCGTTCTGTGGTTATGATCGTGGCACGCAATGCAGGAGCGTTCACGGATGACGAAAGTGGGAATCATCGGCGCGGGACTCATCGGGCGCGCCTGGGCGCACGTGTTCGCGCGCGGCGGTTGCGAAGTGCGCCTGTGGGATCCATCGCCGCGCCAGCGCGACGCCGCGGTCGAGTGGGTGGCGACCTCGCTCGACGACCTTGCCCGCCACGGACTCGTCGGCGATCCGGTCGCGGCCGCGAAGCGCGTGACTGCGGCATCGACGCTCGAAGAGGCCGTCGCCGGCGCCGACTACGTGCAGGAAAGCGGTCCGGAGGTCGTCGACGTCAAGCGCGCAACATTCGCTGCGCTCGATGCGGCGGTCCGGCCGGACACGATTCTCGCGTCGTCGACCTCGGCCATCGTCGCGTCGCAATTCACCGAAGCGCTCGAGGGCCGCGCCCGCTGCCTTGTCGCGCATCCGGTCAACCCGCCGCACCTCGTGCCGGTGGTCGAGCTGTGCGGCACGCCGTGGACCTCGCCCGACGTGATCCTCCGTGCACGCGCCCTGCACGAGCGGGTCGGCCAGTCGCCGATCGAGGTGAAGCGCGAGGTCGACGGCTTCGTGCTCAACCGCCTGCAGGCGGCGCTGCTCACCGAGGCGTTCCGACTGGTGGAGGAGGGCGTGGTCACAC
>DATBSV010000356.1:0-7715 GCA_036559685.1 Casimicrobiaceae bacterium | reverse complement strand
CAGGATCGTCGCGGCGACCTCGTCGACGGTGCCGATCCGCTGCATCGGGATCGCCTGGCGCATCTTCTCGAGCTGGCCCGCCGGACGCGTCGCGTGGATCTCGGTGTCGATGATGCCGGGACGCACCGCGTTCACGCGGATGCCCTCGGCGGCGACCTCCTTCGCGAGCCCGATCGTCATCGTGTCCATCGCACCCTTGGTCGCCGCGTAGTGGATCCACACGTTCGGCGAGCCCAGCTGCGAGGCGCCCGACGACACGTTGACGATCGAGCCGCCCCGCCCGCCGCGCTTCGTCGACATGCGCCGCACCGCCTCGCGCGCCGCGAGGAACGCGCCGACGATGTTGGTGCGCACGAGTGTCTCGAGAATTGCCGCCGTCACATCCTCGAGTCGCCCGACGCTTCCGACGATGCCCGCGTTGTTGACCAGCAGCGTGAGCGGGCCCAGCGCATCGGCCGCCTCGAACGCGCGCACGAGCGCGGCTTCGTCGCCGACGTCCGCCTGCACGGCCAGCGCACGACCGCCCGCCGCCTCGATGTCGCGCACGACGCGTTCGGCGTCGTCGGCGCGCTCGCGGTAGGTGATCGCGACGGCGTAGCCCCGTCCGGCCGCCAGCCGCGCCGTCGCCGCGCCGATGCCGCGGCTGCCGCCGGTGACGAGGCAGACGCCCCGCGCGGTCGCGGCGTCAGACACTCAGGTACTCGCTCAGCACGTGCTCGTTGTGCTCGAGCTCGGCGCTGGTGCCGGTGTAGCAGACCTGGCCCTTCGACATCACGTAGTGCCGGTCCGCGAGGTCGAGCGCGACGCGCAGGTTCTGCTCCACGAGCAGCACCGCCAGGCCTTCGCCCTTGAGCTTGCGCATCACGCCGACGATCTCCTCGACGATCAGCGGGGCGAGCCCTTCCGAGGGCTCGTCGAGCAGGATCACCTTCGGGTTCAGCATCAGCGCGCGCGCAATCGCGAGCATCTGCTGCTCGCCGCCGGAGAGCTGGAAGCCCAGGTTCGCGCGCCGCTCGGCAAGACGCGGGAACAGCTCGTAGGCGAGCGCGAGCGTCCAGCGCCCCTCGCCGCGGCGCGCGGCGACCGTCAGGTTCTCCTCGACGGTGAGGCTCGGGAACACGCCGCGCTCCTGCGGCACGAAGCCGAAGCCGCGGCGCGCGATCGCGTGCGGCGGGAGGCCGGCGAGCGGCTGCCCGTCGTAGGTGACGCGCCCGGGCCGCGGCGCCAGGTAGCCCATGATCGTCAGCACCGTGGTCGTCTTGCCGGCGCCGTTGCGGCCGAGCAGCGAGACGACCTCGCCCGGCGCGACGCGCATCGACACGCCGTGCAGCACGTGGCTGTCGCCGTAGTACGCGTGCACGCCGTCGAGCTCGAGCATCAGTGCGCCATCCCGAGGTAGACGTTGCGGACCTTCTCGTTCTCGCGGATCGCGGCGGGTGGGCCGGACGCCAGCACCTCGCCGTAGTACATCACCGTGATCACGTGCGCGAGCGAGAACACGACCTTCATGTCGTGCTCGATCATCAGGACGCCGAGCTCCTTCGGGAGCGACCGCACCAGGTCGATCATGCCGTCGGTCTCGGCGTGCGACATTCCCGACGTCGGCTCGTCGAGCAGCAGCACGGCGGGCTTGCTGGCGAGCGCGAGCGCGACCTCGAGCTGCCGCTGCTCGCCGTACGAGAGGCTCGACACCGGCCGGTCGCGCCCGTCGACGAGCCGCACCTGCGCGAGGATGTCGTCGGTCTCGGCCAGGATCGCGCGGTTCGACGCCGTCGTGCGAAGACACTCGAACCACCCGCCCCGCTTCGCCTGCAGCGCGAGCCGCAC
The DNA here is from genome assembly GCA_036559685.1 of Casimicrobiaceae bacterium. GTDB lineage: Bacteria > Pseudomonadota > Gammaproteobacteria > Burkholderiales > Casimicrobiaceae > VBCG01. The sequence goes on along the minus strand of DATBSV010000356.1, from coordinate 5,888 downwards.
GTTCTCGCGCATCGAGAGCGCCCGGAACAGGTTGTTCTTCTGGAACGTCCGCCCGATGCCGAGCTGGCAGCGCGCCTCGGGCGTCGCGTCGGTGATGTCCGACTCGCGCAGGTAGATGCGCCCCGACGTCGGCTGGAGCTGGCCGGCGAGCTGGTGCACGAGGCTCGTCTTGCCGGCGCCGTTCGGCCCGATCAGCGCGTGCAGCTGGCCCGCCTCGACGGCAAGATTCACGTTCTTCGTGACGACGAGGCTGCCGAACGCCTTCTGCAGCCCCTCGGTGCGCAGGAGGCTCATGGCGTGCGCTTCGACGCGAACCGCGCGCGGAGCCATCCCCACACGCCCTGGGGCAGGAACATCACGCACGCGATGAAGACGATGCCCACCCACAGCAGCCAGTAGTCGGTGTGCGAGCTCGCGACGTTCTTGAGGAGCAGGAATATGCCTGCGCCGATCGCCGGCCCGACGATCGTGCCGGTCCCGCCGAGGATCACCATGATGATGGCGTCCCCCGACAGCGACCAGTGCAGGATGTCGCTCGACACGAACGCGTTCTGCAGCGCGTAGAGGCCGCCGCCGATGCCGGCGAGCGCGCCGGCGATCGTGAACGACACGAGCTTGAAGCGCTGCACCGGGTAGCCGGCGGCGCGCATGCGCTGCTCGTTCTCGCGGATGCCGATGAAGATCGAGCCGAGCGGCGAGGCGATCAGGCGCCGCAGGAACCACAGCACCAGGACGAAGCCGACGGCGATCACGTAGAACTGCAGCGCGCGATCGTCGAGCGACCAGCCGAACAGCGTCGGGCGCTTGAAGCCGGACAGGCCGTCGGTTCCCCCGGTGACGCTGCGCCACTTGATCGACACCGACATCAGGAGCTGCGCGAACGCCATCGTGAGCATCAGGAACGGGATGCCGCTCACACGGATCGAGAAGAACCCGATCGCGGCGGCCAGCGCCGCGGAGACCACGATGCCGGCCGCGAAGCCGACCCACCCCGACCAGCCGAGGTGCACGCCGAGGATAACCATCGTGTACGCCGAGACGCCGAAGAACGCCGCGTGGCCGAACGACAGGAGGCCGGTGTAGCCGATGATGAGGTCGAGGCTCATCGCGAAGATCGCGAACACGAGCACCTCGGACGCGAGGCTCGTCGCGTAGTTGCCGGTCAGCGGCACCAGCGCGAGCGCGACGATCAGCGCGACCCAGCCGGCGATGCGCTTCGCGCGATCGTCCACCGCGCCCTACGCTTTCCCGATGCCGAACAGCCCCTGCGGCCGCGTCAGCAGCACGACGACCATCAGCAGGTAGATCATGAACAGCGCGAAGTCGGGGAAGTAAGCCTTGCCGAACGTGTCGACCAGTCCGACGAACACGCTCGCGACGAACGCGCCGCGCAGGCTGCCCATGCCGCCGATCACCACGACGATGAACGCCGGGATCAGGATCTCGATGTCCATGCCCGGGTAGAGCCCGAGGATAGGCCCGGCGACCGTGCCGCCGATCGCGGCGAGGCCCACGCCGAGCGCGAACACCGACGCGAACAGCAACGGGACGTTGATGCCGATGCCGGTCGCGGTGAACGCATCGTCGACGCCCGCGCGCACCATCGCGCCGACGCGGCTGCGCTCGAGGAACAGCCACAGGAGCAGCCCGACGAGCCCGCCGAACGCGATCAGGAACAGCCGGTACTTCGGGACGATGACGCCGCCGACCTCGACCACGCCGGTGAGTATCTCCGGCACCGGGAGCTCGCGGATGTCGGCGCCCCAGATCATCCGCACCAGGTCGACGAACACGAACGTGAAGCCGAACGTCAGCAGCACCTGGTCGAGGTGGCCGCGCGTGTAGAGCTTGCGGATGAAGACGCGCTCCATCACGACGCCGACCGCGACCGCCGGGATCCACGACAGCGCGAGCGCGGCCCAGAAGCTGCCGGTCCACTTGTGGATCGCGAGCGCGAAGAACGCGCCGAGCATGAAGAACGACCCGTGCGCGACGTTGACGACGTTCATCAGCCCGAAGATCAGCGAGAGCCCCGCCGACATCAGGAACAGCAGGACGCCGTACGCCAGGCCGTTGACGAGCTGGGTCGCGATGAATTCCATGCCGCCGCCGGCCCCGAAGGGCGTCAGGTCTTGGTCGGCGGCTCGACGACTTCGCGGACCGTGTGGATCACCTTGTTGGTGACGCGGCCGTCGATTTCCGCGACCTCGCGGATGTAGACGTTCTGGATCGGGCTCTGCGTGACCGGGTTGAAGCGGAACGGCCCGCGCGGCGCGTTGAACTTGAGCTCGCGCATCACGGCGCGCAGCTTGTCCTTGTCCTGCGTGTTGCCGTCCACCTGCTGCAGCGCGAGATGGAAGATGCGCGCGGCGATGTAGCCGTACTCGCTGTACACGCTCGGGTACTCGTTGAACTTCGCGCGGTAGTCCGCGACGAATTTCTTGTTCTCGGCGTTGTCGAGCGTGTCGAGGTAGTGCAGCGACGACAGCGCGCCGAGCGCGCTCTTCCCCTGCGCCGGCAGCGTGTCGCTCTCGACCATGAAGCCCGAGCCGGTGAGCTTCGTCTTGGCCTTGAGCCCGTACTCGTCGTACTGCTTGACGAAGCGCACCGCGTCGGTGCCCGCGTAGAAGTTGTACGTCGCCGGGGGCGCGATGCTGCGGATGTCCGCGAGATAGGCGGAGAAGTCGTTGTTGCCGAGCGGCGGGTAGATCTCCTTGGTGATCTTGCCGCCCTTCTTGATGAACCCGGCCTTGAACTCGCCGACCGTCGCGCGGCCGCCGGCGAAGTCCGACGCGGTGGTGACCGCCTCCTTCGCGACGTTGTCGTAGTACCACTCGCCGAACGTGGCGTGGATCGGCTGCGTCGAGATCGAGCAGCGGAACAGGTACGGGATGCCGGTGTACGAGAGGTCGCCGACGCCCGCGCCGTTGCACAGGTAGAACGCCTTGCTCTGGCGGAAGTACTCGACCGCCGCCATCGCGACGTTGCTCGCCTGGATGCCGGTGATGAGGTCGCAGTTGTCGCTCTCGACCAGCTTCTTGAGCTTCTGCAGGCCGACCTGCGGGTTGATCTCGTCGTCCTCGCGGATGATCTCGATCCTGCGCCCGGCGATCGTGCCGCCGATCTGCTCGAAGTACAGGTTCATGCCGTTCAGGTTCGCGTTCCCGAGCGCGGCGAACACCTTCGAGAACGAGTTCAGCAAGCCGATCTTGAGCGGCGCCTTGGACTGCGCGAGCACCCCGGGTGCGCGCCCGACGAGGCTGGTCGCGCCCAGCGCGGTGGCGCCGGCGAGGAAACGACGACGATCGGACGGCTGCGGCGTGTGCGGCATGGACTCCTCCGGAGGGTGGGGGACCGCGGCGCTCGGTGGCGCCTTGGGCGGCTCTAGGCGGATTCTAGGAACCCCGCGCCCCGCCCTGCAATGCACGGCGGGGGAACAACATTTGTTCCAGATCCCGCGGGAAACTGGCCGCGCGGGGGCTCATTCATTGGGGCAGACTACGGCCCGAGGAGGATGTTGTCGATGGGAGAATGGGTCAAGGTCGCGCAGCTGTCCGAGCTGCCGCCCGGCACGATGCGGTCTTGCGAGGTCGGGGGCATCCCGGTGTGCCTGGTCAACGCGGACGGGACCGTCTGCGCGATCCAGGACACCTGCACCCACGAGGAGGCGAGCCTGTGCGAGGGCTACCTCGAGGGCGGCATCGTCGAGTGCCCGCTGCACCAGGCGACGTTCGACGTGCGGACCGGCAAGTCGCTGACGCCGCCGGCGACCGAGGACCTCCAGGTGTTCGACGTCGAGGTCGACGGCGACGACATCCGCGTGCGCGAGCCGTGAGGCCGCGATGATCGCGCTCGACCCGAAGTTCCTCGTCGGCTCCTACCCGCCGCTCGTCACGCCTTTCCGCCACGGCCGCGTCGACTACGACGCGTACGCGCGGGTGGTCGAGCACCAGATCGCGAACGGCACGCACGGCCTCGTCGTCAACGGCACGACGTCGGAGCCGACGACGCTCGAGCGCGACGAGCGCAACCGGCTCGTCGACACGGCGATCGCCGTCGCGAAGGGCCGCATCCCGGTCGTCGCGCAGACCGGCGCGCACTCGCACGCCGAGACCGTGGCGCTGACCGATCACGCGCAGAAGGCCGGCGCGGACGCGATCATGGTGCTGACGCCGTTCTTCATCCGCGCGCCGCAGCGCGGCGTGGTGGCGTACTTCGAGGACGTCGCGAAGCGCACCGACAAGCCTCTGCTCATGTATCACATCCCGGGCCGCTCGGCGTTCAAGGTCGAGCTCGACACGCTCGCGCGGCTGTGCGACGCGATCCCGCACTTCGTCGGCATCAAGCACGCGGCCGACGACCACGGCTTCGTCACCCAGATGATCGCGCGGCTCGGCCCGGACTTCCGCATCTTCGTCGGGTTGGAGGAGTTCACGTTCCCGATGATGGCGCTCGGCGCGCAGGGGACGATGAACGCGGTCGCCAACGTCGCGCCCAGGCCGGTCGCGGACCTGTGCAATGCCGTGCTCGCCGGCGACCTCGCGAAGGCTCGCAAGCTGCACTTCGAGCTCTACGAGCTGATGTGCGCGGTGTTCTGGGACACCAACCCGATCGCGATCAAGTACATGATGAAGCGGCTGGGCTTCCTCGGCGCGAACGAGCACCGGCTGCCGCTGCTGCCCGCCGCGCCGGAGCTCGAGCGCCGGCTCGACGCGCTCCTCGAGCGCACCGGGCTTTTCACCCATTAGCGCCCTCGAGGCGATCGTCGTCGTCGGCGCCGGCCAGGCCGGCGGCTGGGCCGCGAAGACGCTGCGCGACGCGGGGTTCGCCGGCCGCATCACGCTGATCGGCGACGAATCGCACCCGCCCTACGAGCGGCCGCCGCTGTCGAAAGGCGTGCTTTCCGGCGCACGCGCACCCGAGACGACGCACCTGTTCAAGGGCGGAGCGTTCGAAACCCTGGGCCTCGACTGGCGGCACGGCGTGCGCGTCACGCGCATCGACCGCGAGCGTCGTCGCGCCGAGCTGAACACGGGCGAGCCGGTGACCTACGACCGCCTGATCCTGTGCACCGGCGGTCGCGCGCGCGCCCTGGACGTCCCGGGCACCGGCGACGCCGGCGTGCGCACGCTGCGCTCGATCGACGATTCGCTCGCGATGCACGCGGCGATGGGCGGCGCGCGCGCGCTGCTCGTGATCGGCGGCGGCTGGATCGGACTCGAGGTCGCGGCGACGGCGCGCAAGCGCGGACTGGACGTGCGCGTCGTCGAAACCGCGCCGCGCCTCGCTTCGCGCGTGCTTCCCCCCGCGCTGTCCGACGCGCTGCGCCGGCTGCACGAGACGAACGGCACGATAGTCGAGACCGGCCGCTCGGTGAAACGCTTCGACCGCACGCCCGGCGGCCGCGTCGCGGCGACGCTCGACGACGGCCGCGTCGTCGAGACCGACCTCGTCGTCGCCGGGATCGGGCTCGTGCCCAACGACGAGCTCGCGCGGAACGCGGGGCTCGCGTGCACGCCCGCCGGCGTAGTCGTCGACGCGCAGTGCCGCACGTCGGATGAGGCGATCTTCGCCGCGGGCGACCTTGCGGTGACGCCCAACCACCTTGCGCGGGCGAGCATCCGGCTCGAGTCGTGGCAGAACGCGCAGGACCAGGGCATCGCCGCGGCGAAGGCGGCGCTCGGGCAGGACGTGCGCTACGACCCGCTACCGCGCTTCTGGTCGGACCAGTACGACGCGAGCGTGCACATGCTGGGCTGGATCGAGCCGGCGCAGGCGCTGGTCATGCGCGGCGATCCGGCGACGCTCAAGTTCACCGCGTTCGCGCTCGAGGACGGCCGCGTGCGCGGCTTCTGCGCGTTCAACGCGGCGCGCGACATCCGGCCGTC
>DATBSV010000355.1:0-15794 GCA_036559685.1 Casimicrobiaceae bacterium | reverse complement strand
CCAGGCCGATCCGAAGATGGGCCCGACGATCGCGCAGAAGTTCGCCGACGCGAAGGTCGCCGGCGTCGCCGGTCACCTGAACTCCGGCGTCTCGATCCCGGCGTCGGCCGTCTACAACCAGGCCGGCATCCCGATGATCTCGGGCTCGGCGACCAACCCGAAGCTGACCGAGCAGGGCTTCAAGACGATCTTCCGCACCGTCGGCCGCGACGACCAGCAGGGCCCGGCCGTCGCGCAGTACCTCGTCGCGCAGAAGATCAAGAAGATCGCGATCGCCGACGACGCGTCCGCTTACGGCGAAGGCATCGCGAACGAGGTCGAGAAGACGCTGAAGGCGGCGGGCGTTCAGGTGGTCGCGCGCGAGAAGGCGACCGACAAGACGACCGACTTCAAGGCGATCCTGACCAAGATCAAGGGCAAGGCGCCCGACGCGGTGTTCTACGGCGGCATGGACGCGACCGGCGGCCCGATGATCAAGCAGGCGCGCGAGCTCGGCATCAAGGCGACGTTCAGCTTCGGCGACGGCGCGTGCACCGAGGAAATGGGCAAGCTCGCCGGCGCGGCGGCCGAAGGGCTGATCTGCTCGCAGGCCGGCCTGCCGGCCTCGGCGGCGAGCAAGCAGTTCAACGACGCGTTCAAGGCGAAGTACGGCGACGTCAAGCAGTACGCGCCGTTCTTCTACGACGCCGTCGGCCTCATGATCGCCGCGATGCAGAAGGCGGATTCGACCGACCCGGCCAAGTACCTGCCCGAGCTCCACAAGATCAGCTACAACGGCGCCACGGGCAAGATCGAGTTCGACGAGAAGGGCGACCGCAAGAACGCCGAGATCACGATCTTCACACTGAAGGGCGGCAAGGTTGAGCCGGTCGCCGTGGTTCAGTCTGGCAAGACCATGGGCTACGACGACTTCATCAAGGCGATGACCGCCTCGGCGCCCGCCGCGCCGGCGATGGCGCCCGCTGCGGCCCCGGCCACGCCGGCCGCGCCCGCGCCGGAAGCGCCGAAGAAGTAGACGCTCGTTAGCTGCATCACCGGAACGGCGCCCGCGAGGGCGCCGTTTCGTTTTGGTGCGCTGCGTCGCAGGCGCGGGGTTGCCCTTGGCACCGCCGCGCCCCACAATCGCGGCGCGCATGGACACCTTCCTGCAGCAGATGGTGAACGGCCTGACGCTCGGCAGCGTCTACGCGGTCGTCGCGCTGGGCTACACGATGGTGTACGGGATCATCCAGCTCATCAACTTCGCGCACGGCGAGGTCGTGATGATCGGCGCGCTGACCGCGTACTCGGTGATCGTGGCGCTGACCGGCGCGCAGGTGCCGCTGCCGGCGGTGGTGATCGTGTTCATCGGCGCGCTGGCCGCGATCCCGGTCTGCATGGCGATCGGCTACACGCTCGAGCGGACCGCGTACCGGCCACTGCGGCGCGCGCCGCGCCTCGCGCCGCTGATCACCGCGATCGGCCTGTCGATCATCCTGCAGCACCTCGCGATGATCGTCTGGAGCCGCAACCCGCTCTCGTATCCGCAGATCATCCACACCGTCCCGATCCACCTCACCGACAATCCCGACGGCGCGACCATCACCAACGTGCAGGTCGCGATCATCGTGACGTCGATCGCGATGATGGCGGGCCTGGTGGCGCTCGTATACCGGACCAAGCTCGGCGTGGCCATGCGCGCGACCGCGCAGAACCCGTCGATCGCAGGCCTGATGGGCATCGACATCAACCGCGTCATCGCGCTCACGTTCGTGATCGGCGCGGGGCTCGGCGCGGTCGCCGGCGTGATGGTCGGCAGCTACTATGGCATCGCGCACTACCAGATGGGCGCGCTCCTCGGCCTCAAGGCGTTCTCGGCGGCGGTGCTGGGCGGCATCGGGAACCTCGCGGGCGCGATGCTGGGCGGCATCCTGCTCGGCATCATCGAGGCGCTCGGCGCCGGGTACGTCGGCGAACTCACCAACCTCTGCCAGCTCTCGAGCTGGTTCGACGCGCTCGCCGAGCGCTGCGCGAGCGACCCGAACGTCACGCTGTTCGGCTCGAACTACCAGGACGTGTTCGCGTTCCTCGTGCTGATCCTCGTGCTCATCTTCCGCCCGTCGGGCCTGCTCGGCGAGCGCGTGTCCGACCGCTCTTGACCAGGAGTCCTTCGATGCGATGTCGCATGCTCGCCGTGATCGCCATGCTCGCCGCCGCCCCCGCACTGGCCAAGGAGCCGGCGCTCGGGTTCTACGTCGGCGGCGGCGTCGGCCAGTCGAACTTCAGGAGCGACTACGCGTCGCAGGTGAACCACGCGTACGAGGGGACCGGCTTCACGGTCGACGTCGCGAACGTCACGGACAACAAGGACACCGCGTGGAAGGCGTACGCGGGCTGGCGCTTCCATCAATTCGGCGCGATCGAGGCGGCCTGGCTCGATTTCGGCGAGGCGCGCACGCGCTACGAGATCGGCGTGCCCAACCAGGGCGTGGCGACGCGCGACGGCCGTTACCGCCTGTCCGGCGCCGAGCTCTCCGCGCTCGGCATCGTGCCGATCGGCGACCGGGCGACCCTATACGCGAAGGCCGGTGCGCTGTTCTCGCGCCTCGAGTACGACGAGTCGGGCACCGACCAATTCGGCGCGCCGGCCTCATTCTCCCACTCGAACCGCGAGACCAAGCTCCTGTGGGGGCTCGGCGGATCGTTCGAGGTGGTCGAGTCGCTCACGGTTCGCGTCGAGTGGCAGCGAGCCGAGGACGTCGGCGAGCGTTTCGCGCTGACGGACAGCGGCAACGGCCGCTTCGAGCACGTCGACATGGCGACGATCGCGCTGCAGTGGCGCTTCCGCTGAGCTAGGGCCCGGAGCCAGTCGGCGCGATGCAACCGATCCTCGGCCTGCGCCATCGGCCCGCCGGCGCCCTGATCGGGCTGGCGATGATCGCGCTCGCGCTCCTGGTGCTGCCGTTCGTGCTGACCGGCATCGGCACGTTCTGGGTGCGCATCACCAATCTCGCGATCCTGTTCTGCCTGCTCGCGCTGGGCCTCAACATCGTTGTCGGCTTCGCCGGGCTGCTCGACCTCGGCTACATCGCGTTCTACGCCGTCGGCGCGTACGTGTACGCGCTGCTCGCGAGCCCGCACTTCAACCTGCACCTGCCGTTCTGGATCATCCTGCCGATCGGGGCGGCGGTCGCGTGCTTCTTCGGCGTGATCCTCGGCGCGCCCACGCTCAAGCTGCGCGGCGACTACCTGGCGATCGTCACGCTGGGCTTCGGCGAGATCATCCGCATCTTCCTCAACAACCTGTCGCAGCCGGTCAACATCACCAACGGCCCGCAGGGCGTCGCGCGCATCGACCCGTTCCGGCTCGGCACGTTCGACTTCTCGACGACGCAGACAATCCTCGGCCTGACGTTCACCGGCCCGATGAAGTACTACTACCTGCTGTTGCTCGTGCTGCTCGCCGTCATCGCGATCAACCTGCGACTCCAGGACTCACGCATCGGCCGCGCGTGGGAGGCGATCCGCGAGGACGAGATCGCTGCGCGCGCGATGGGCATCAACACGCGCAACATGAAGCTCCTCGCGTTCGCGATGGGCGCGTCGTTCGGCGGCGTCTCGGGCGGCATCTTCAGCGCGATCCAGGGGTTCATCAGCCCCGAGAGCTTCATCCTGGTCGAGAGCATCATGGTGCTCGCGATGGTCGTGCTGGGCGGCATGGGCAACGTCTGGGGCGTCGTGATCGGCGCGGTGCTCCTGTCGTTCGTGCCCGAGATCCTGCGCTTCACGGTCGAGCCCGCGCAGCGCGCGGTGTTCGGCCGCATGCTGATCGACCCCGAGGTGATCCGGATGCTGCTGTTCGGTCTCGCCCTCGTGCTGATGATGCTGTTCCGGCCGGCCGGCATCCTGCCCTCGGCGCTGCGCAAGCGCGAGCTCGAGCAGAAGCGGGGGCCCCGGCTGTGAGCGACCTCGCGAATCGCGACGAAGAGCGCCGACGGGCCGCCCCGAGGCGCTCGCCCCCCATGGGGGGGAGGCGAGCGGAGCTCGCTTCGGGGGGGATCATCACCGACGACAAGCTCGCGCTGCTGAGCGCGCAGGGGATCGGCAAGCGCTTCGGCGGCGTGCAGGCGCTGTCCGAGGTGTCGTTCACGATCAACCACGGCGAGATCTACGGGCTGATCGGGCCGAACGGCGCCGGGAAGACGACGCTGTTCAACGTGCTGACCGGCATCTACGACCCCGATGGCGGCACCTTCGAGTTCGACGGCCAGCCGCTCGTGGGCCTGAAGCCCCACGAGGTCGCCGCGCGCGGCATCGCGCGCACGTTTCAGAACATCCGGCTGTTCGCGAACCTCTCGGCGCTCGAGAACGTGATGATCGGCCGCCACGTGCGCACCAAGGCGGGCGTTTGGGGCGCGATCGTGCGCGACCGGCGCACGCGCGCCGAGGAGGCCGGGATCGAGAAGCGGTCGCTCGAGCTGCTCGAGTACGTCGGCGTCGCCTCGCGCGCGAACGAGCTCGCGAAGAACCTGCCCTACGGCTTCCAGCGGCGCCTCGAGATCGCGCGCGCGCTCGCGACCGAGCCCAAGCTCCTCGCGCTCGACGAGCCCGCCGCCGGCATGAACGCGACCGAGACGCAGTCGCTCGAGGCGCTGTTGCACCACATCCGCCGCGACGGCACGACGATCCTGCTGATCGAGCACGACATGAAGCTCGTGATGGGCGTCTGCGACCGCGTGCTCGTGCTCGACTACGGCAAGAAGATCGCCGAGGGTCCGGCCGCCGCGGTGCAGAAGGACCCGGCCGTGATCTCGGCGTACCTCGGCGGCGAGGTCGCGCTGAACCTGAAAGGCGCGTGAGATGGCGCAGGACGCGCCGCCCCTCCTCGCGCTCGAGGGCCTCAAGGTCGCGTACGGCGGCATCCAGGCGGTCAAGGGCATCGACCTCGTCGTCGGCAAGGGCGAGCTGGTCTGCCTGATCGGCGCGAACGGCGCGGGCAAGACGACGACGCTGAAGGGCGTCACCGGCCTGCAGCCCGTGAGTGGCGGCAGCGTGCGCTACGACGGCAACGACGTGACCGGCTTCCGCGCGTTCGAGCTCGTGCGGCGCGGCCTCGCGATGGTTCCGGAGGGACGCGGCGTGTTCGGCGGCCTGAACATCGAGGAGAACCTCGCGATGGGCGCGTACACGCGCAACGACAAGGCCGGCGTTCGCGCCGACGTCGAGCGCGCCTTCACGCTCTTCCCGCGGCTCAAGGAGCGGCGGCGCCAGACCGCCGGCACGCTGTCGGGCGGCGAGCAGCAGATGCTCGCGATGGCCCGCGCGCTGATGTCGCGGCCGCGCATGCTGCTGCTCGACGAGCCGTCGATGGGCCTCGCGCCGCTGATGGTGCAGAAGGTGTTCGAGACCGTGCTCGCGGTCAGCGCCGAGGGCGTCACGATCCTCCTGATCGAGCAGAACGCCAAGCTCGCGCTCGAGGTGAGCCACCGCGGCTACGTGATGGAGTCCGGCGAGATCACGCTCGCCGGCGACGCGAAGGCGCTGCTGCACGATGACAAGGTCCGCGCCGCCTACCTGGGCGTGGGGGCCTGACGTCGCCCGCGCGTTCGCCTGGTACGCCGAGGCGATGCGCCTGTGGAAGCGCGGCCCGGCGATGCACGCGCTGCTTGCTGCGATCACGATCCTGTCGCAGTTCGCCCTCGAGGTATGGCCCGACGCCGGCGCGCTCGTGTCGAAGGTCGTCGTGCCGCTTATCGCGTGCGGCATGCTCTACGCCGCGCGCGCGGCCGCCGAAGGCGACAAGCCGCGCCTCGTCCACGCGATCGCCGCGTTCCGCGCGCCCGCTGGCGCGATTGCCGCGATCGTGGTCAGCTCGGCGCTGACGTTCGCGGCGGAATGGATCGCCGCCGACGGGCTCGCTGGCGTGAACCTGCTCCGCCCCGGCACGTCGCCCCCCGAGATCGACGGGTCGACCGTGCTCGCCATCTACGCCGTGGGCATCCTGGCATCGCTGCCGATGTCGCTCGTGCCGCTCCATGCGCTGTTCGACCGGTCGGGATTCGCGGTGTCGTTCGTCGACTCGGCGCGCGCGTTCGTGCGCCACGCGGCGGCGTTCCTGACCTACGGCGCGATCGCGTTCGCGCTGATCGCGCTCGGGCTCCTCACGATGGGCCTCGGGCTCGTCATCGCCCTTCCCCTCATCGCCTGCGCGACCTACGCCGCGTGGCGGGACCTGGGCGCCGCTACGCCGACGGCCGCTGGCGAAAATCCCTGAGCGCGGGATCCGGCGCGACGTCGTCGACATCGACTCGGTCGACGCGCGCCGAGGCAGGCCCGCGGCGCGCCCACGCGATCGCGCGCTCGACCGACGCGTCGTCGCCCTGCACCCACGCCTCGACGGTGCCGTCGTGGCGGTTGCGCACCCAGCCGGCGAGGCCCATGGCCGCGTCGACCATCGCGAAGCGAAATCCGACGCCCTGGACGCGCCCATGGACGACGAGCCGCCTGGCGACCACCTAGAGGCCGCCCTGGCGCACGAGGTGGAACAGTGTCGCGACCGTCTTCGCATCGGTGATCTCGCCGCGGTCGAACGCGGCGATGAGGTCGTCGCCGCGCATCGCCACGATGTCGAGGTGCTCGTCCTCGTCGAGCTTGCGCCCGACCTGGGTCAGCCCGTCCGCGCGCCACAGCTCGATGAGCTCGTTCGTGTACCCGACGCCCGGATGCAGGTCGCCGAGCTTGGTCCACGTCGTCGCGCGGTAACCGGTCTCCTCGAGGAGCTCGCGCGCGCCGGTCTCGCGCGCCGATTCGCCCGGGTCCTTCTTGCCGGCGGGGAACTCGACGAACACGCGCCCGACCGGGTAGCGGAACTGGCGCTCGACGATCCAGCGTCCGTCGTCGAGCCGCGGGGCGATCAGCACGGCGCCCGGGTGCACGACGTACTCGCGCGTCGACGTGCGGCCGTTGGGCAGGCGCACGGTGTCGCGGCGCACGTGCAGCAGGTGCCCGTCGAACACGGCTTCCGACGTGAGCCGGGTCTCGATCAGGTGGTCGTCCTGGGTCATCCGTCGGTCCTTTCGGGTCGGAACGCAACGCTGCGGTAGCGCGCGTGCGCGAAGCGCATCCGCTCCGCGCCGGACAGGTCGACGACCGCGTGCGACGAGCCGACGCGCGACGCGATCGCCGCGAGCGTCTCCGGCAGGCCGTGGCAGACGACGACCGTGTCGGCGTCGGCGAGCGCCTGCGGCGAGCGTGCGAACCACGCGGGGTCGCACGCCGGATGGTCGCGCGCGACCCGCTCGTCCCACGCGTGGATGCGCAGGCCGCGCGCGGCGAGCGCGTGCGCGATCGCGACGTAGGGACTCGCGCGCACGTCGTCGGTCCCCGCCTTGAACGCGAGTCCCACGATGCCGACTTCGCGCGCGCCCATCGCGATGTCGTCGACGACGCGCAGGAGGTGCACATGGTTGGACCCGAGCACCGATCCGATCAGCGGGACATCGACACCCGCTTCGGACGCCCGCCGCGCGATCGCCGCGAGGTCCTTGGTGAGGCAGCTTCCGCCGAACGGCGCCCCCGGCCGAAGGTAGGCGGACGAGACGTTGAGCGCACGGTCGCGCACGAACTGCGCCATCAGCGCGTCGCCGTCGACGCCGAGCGCGCGGGCGAGCGCACCGAGCTCGTTCGCGAATGCGACCTTGGTCGCGTGCCACGCGTTGTCGGCGTACTTGGCGAGCTCGGCGGCCTCCAGCGTCGTGCGCACCACCGTGCACGATGGTCCGGGGGCGAACAGCGTGACGACCGTGTCCGCCGCGGAAGGGTCGAGCGCCCCGACGACGAGCTTGGGCGGCGCGTCGTAGTCGGCGAGCGCGTTGCCCTCGCGCAGGAACTCCGGCTTGATCGCGACATGGAAGCCGCGTCCGGGCTCGAGCCCGGACGCCGCCGCGAGACGCCGCGCGACGAGGTCGCGCGTGGTGCCGGGCGGCACCGTGCTGCTCACCACGACGACCGGCGGCACGTCGCGGCGCAGCGCCGGCCCGATCGCGTCGCATGCCGCCTCGAGGGCGCCGAGGTCCGCGTCGCCGGTCGGCAGCGCGGGCGTTCCCACGCACACGAGGATGGTCGAGGCATGCGAGACCGCGTCGGCAATCGTGTCGACGGCGAGGAGCTGCCCCGACGCGACCGTCTCGGCGACGCGCGCGGCCAGCCCGGGCTCGACGACCGGCGTGCGGCCCTCGCGCAACGCGTCGACGCGCGCCGTGTCGCGATCGGTCGCGCGCACGCGATGCCCCGCGCGCGCGAGCCCCGTGGCGGTGACGATGCCGACCGGGCCGAGGCCCACGACGGCGACGTTCATCGCGCGCTTCCCGCGACGGCGGCGCCCGATACAATGCCGCGCTCATGCGCACGCTGGTCTTCCAGTCGTACCGCGCCGTCGACGTCCCGCCTGCGCTCGAGCGCGCGATGGCGAGCGTGCGCGAGTGGGCGCGCCCGCGCGATCACGACTACGAGCGGATCGACGACCGGTTCTTCGACGTCCTGCCCGCCTGGTACCGGCAGCGCGTCGGCGACCACAAGCTCGTTCTCGCGAATCTCGCGCGCCTCCTCGTCGCGAAGCGCGCGCTGGACGACGGCTACGACCGCGCGATCTGGGTCGACGCCGACGTCGTGGTGTACGCGCCGGACGCGTTCGACGTGCTTCCTGACCGGGGCTTCGCGCTCGCGCGCGAGACCTGGGTCGAGCGGCGCGGCTTCGACCTCGTCGCCGAGTTCAAGGTCAACAACGCGGTGTGCGCGTTCGACCGGGGCAACCCGTTCCTCGACTACGCGATCTTCGCGCACGAGGCGCTCGTGCGCGACCGGCCCGAGCGCGTGTATCGCTTCGGCACCTCGACCGCGATGCTGACGAGACTGCACATGGCGTCGCCCCTGCCGCTGCTGGACGACGTCGCGGTGCTCACGCCTGCGATGCTGCACGAGCTCGCGGCGACCGGCGACGGTCCTGCCTTGCGCGAGCTCGTGCGACGCCACGGCACGCCGATGCATGCCGCGAACCTTGGCTGGTCGCTCGCCGGCGTTCCGCACAACGGCATCGTCGCGACGCCCGCGCATTACGAGGCCGCCGTCGAGCGCCTGATAGCGACGCGCGGCGGCCCGCTCGCCGAAGCGCGTCCTCACGCGCCCGCCGCCTCGTCCGCCCAGTCCCGCGGCACGAGGTAGCGCTCGTAGAGCCGCGCCTCGGGCGTTCCGGACGCGGGATGCCAGTCGTAGCGCCACGTCACCGCGGGCGGCAGCGACATCAGGATCGCCTCGGTGCGCCCCTGGCTCTGCAGGCCGAACAGCGTGCCGCGGTCCCAGACGAGGTTGAACTCGACGTAGCGGCCGCGCCGGTACGCCTGGAACTCGCGCTCGCGGCGCCCGTACGCGAGGTGCTTGCGGCGCTCGACGATCGGCACGTAGCCGTCGCCGAACGCGTCGCCGACGGCGCGCGCGATCGCAAAGCAGCGATCGAAGCCGCCTTCCTCCAGATCGTCGAAGAAGATGCCGCCGATGCCGCGCGGCTCGCGCCGGTGCTTGAGGTAGAAATAGTCGTCGCACGCGCGCTTCCACTCCGGGTACAGCGACGCGCCGAACGGCGCGACGGCGTCGCGGCACGCGCGGTGGAATGCGATCGCGTCCTCGTCGAAGCCGTAGTACGGCGTGAGGTCCATGCCGCCGCCGAACCACCAGACGTCGTCGGCGCCGTCGCGCGTGGCGACGAACAGGCGCACGTTCAGGTGCACGGTCGGCACGTAGGGATTGCGCGGATGCGCGACGAGCGACACGCCCATCGCGCGCCACGCGCGGCCCGCGAGCGCGGGGCGCGCGACCGTCGCCGACGGCGGCAACGCCGTCCCCCGCACATCGGAGAAATTGACGCCGGCTCGCTCGAACAACACGCCGTTCTCGATCAGCCGCGCGATGCCGCCGCCGCCCTCGGAGCGATCCCATGCATCGCGCACGAACGTCCCGCCGTCGAGCGCCTCGAAGCGCGCGACGATGCTCTCCTGCAGCCCGGTGAGCCAGTCGCGGACCGCAGCGACGTCCATCACTACCGCCGCGAGACGGCGCGGTGGCCGATGTCGGTCCGGTACTGCATGCCGTCGAAGCGAAGGCCGGCGATCGCGGCGTACGCGGCGCGCTGCGCCTGCCGCACCGAGTCGCCGAGCGCGGTGACGCACAGCACGCGCCCGCCGCTGACGACGACGCGATCGTCCGCGAGCGTCGTGCCCGCGTGGAACACGCGCACATCCGGATGCGCGGCGCGGTTCGCGGCATCGAGCCCCTCGATCGCGGCGCCGCGGCGCGGCGCCTCCGGGTAACCGCCCGCCGCGATCACCACGCCGAGCGCGGCGCGGCGGTCCCATTCGGCTTCGATGCGGTCGAGCGTTCCGCGCACGGCGTGCTCGGCGAGATCGACGAGGTCGGACTTGAGGCGCGCCATGATCGGCTGGGTCTCGGGATCGCCGAGCCGGCAGTTGAACTCGAGCACGCGCGGGGTGCCGCTCGCGTCGACCATCACGCCCGCGTACAGGAATCCGGTGTAAGGAATGCCGTCGGCCGCCATGCCTTCGACGGCCGGCACGATGATCTCGCGCATGATGCGCTTGTGCAGCGCCGGCGTGACGACCGGCGCCGGCGAGTACGCGCCCATCCCGCCCGTGTTCGGGCCCGTGTCGCCGTCGCCGAGCCGCTTGTGGTCCTGCGACGAGGCGAGCGGCAGCACGTTGCGGCCGTCGCACAGCACGATGAAGCTCGCCTCCTCGCCGGCGAGGAACTCCTCGACGACGACGCGCGCGCCGGCCTCGCCCATCGAGCCGCCGACCAGCATCGCGTCGATCGCGGCGTTCGCTTCGTTGACGGTCGTCGCGACGACCACCCCCTTGCCCGCCGCAAGTCCATCGGCCTTGACGACGATCGGCGCGCCGCGCTCGGCGACGTACGCCTTCGCGAGGCCGGGGTCGGTGAACGTGCGCGACGCGGCGGTCGGGATGCCGTGGCGCTGCATGAACGCCTTCGCGTAGTCCTTCGACGCCTCGAGCTGCGCCGCGGCGCGCGTCGGGCCGACGATCGCGAGGTTCACCGCGCGGAACGCGTCGACGACGCCGGCCGCGAGCGGCGCCTCCGGCCCGACGATCGTCAGCGCGACGCCTTCCTTCTTCGCGAACGCGACCAGATCGGGGATCGCGTCGATCGCGACGTTCGCGACGCCGGGCTCGCGCGCGGTGCCCGCGTTGCCCGGCGCGACGAACACGCGCGCGACGCGCGGCGAGCTCGCGAGCTTCCAGGCGATCGCGTGCTCGCGACCGCCGCCGCCGATGACGAGAACCTTCATGCGTTGGTACGACGCGCTACCACTGGTAGCGAGCGAAGAAATACGCGACGTCGCCGTGGTTGATCCCGCCGTTGAGCTTGGGAATGAACGTGCCCAGCACCTCGACGTTGTAGACCTTCACCGACGCGAGCGGCAGCGCCGCGGGAAATGGCCACCCCTTGGCGATGTCCGGCCGCATCATCAGGAACACGGTGTAACCCAGGCCGGCCGCGATCGGCGCCTGGGCGGGCCAATAGGTCATGGCTCCCCAGCCGGCCATCGCGGTCGTATTGAAGTGCGAGTCGCGGAACGCGAGCGCGTACCAGCTGTAGTTGTCGCCGCGATCGTCGTTGCGCGCGAACCCGTACCCGCCGCCCCACGCATGCTGGTTCAGCTCGGCGAGCCTCTCGTCGGTCCATGTGCCCGGGATGTGCCAGGCGTAACCGCTCGCGTACCACGTCGCCCGACCCTGGAACCATGCCGCCTTGAGCCCTTCGCAATGGCGCGCGGCCCAGTTCCACATGCCCGAGCATTCCGCCCACGCGCGCGTCTCGAGCGGCCGCCCGACGCTGTCCGGCGAGATGAACGGATTCGGGTGCGACGCGAGCCATTCGACGGTCGAGGTCGTCGCAGGCGTGGTTTGTGCCGTCGCCGTGAGCGCGAACGCCGCGAGTACCGCGATCGCGGGAAGCCGCCAACACTTGATCGTTGCCATCGTGATGATCGCCTCTAGTGACGGAAGTGCCGGACGCCTGTGAATACCATCGTAAGGTCGCGCTCGTCGGCCGCGGCGATCACCTCGTCGTCGCGCATGCTGCCGCCAGGCTGGATCACGGCCGTCGCGCCCTGGTCGGCGACGACGTCGAGGCCGTCGCGGAACGGGAAGAACGCATCGGAGGCCGCCGCCGAGCCGGCCAGGTCGAGCTTCGCCGACGTGGCCTTGATCGCCGCGATGCGCGCCGAGTCGACGCGGCTCATCTGGCCCGCGCCGATGCCGAGCGTCATGCCGTCCGCCGCGTAAACGATCGCGTTCGACTTGACGTACTTGGCCACACGCCACGCGAACATCAGGTCGGCGAGCTGCGCGTCGGTCGGGACGCGGCGCGTGACGACCTTGAGATCCTCTTGCGCGACCAGCTTCGCATCCGTCGTCTGCACGAGCAGGCCACCGCCCACGCGCTTGAAATCGAACTGGGCCGGCGTAGCGTTTCCGCCGGGCAGCGCAACCTCCAGCACCCGCACGTTCTTCTTCTGCGCGATGACGCCGATCGCGTCGTCGGTGTACGCCGGCGCGATCAGCACCTCGACGAACTGGCCGGCGACCGCTTCGAGCGTCGCCGCGTCGACCGGCCGGTTGAACGCGATGATGCCGCCGAACGCGCTGGTCGGGTCGGTCGAGAACGCGCGGCGGTAGGCATCCAGCGTCGTCGGGCCGGTCGCCACGCCGCACGGGTTCGCGTGCTTGACGATCACGCACGCGGTCGCGTCCATCGACTTGACGCACTCCCACGCCGCGTCGGCGTCGGCGATGTTGTTGTACGAGAGCTCCTTGCCCTGCCGCTGGCGGAACGTCGCGATCGTTCCGGGTGCCGGCGCCTCGTCGCGGTAGAACGCCGCCGACTGGTGCGGGTTCTCGCCGTAGCGCAGCGACTGCACGCGCTCGCCGGCATAGCGGAACGACTGCGGGAACGTCTCGCTCGTGCCGTCGGGCGAGCGTGCGGTCAGCCAGTTCGCGATCGCGCCGTCGTACGCGGCCGTGTGCGCGAACGCCTTGCGCGCCAGCGTGAAGCGCGTCGCGTCCGACAGCGCGCCGGTTCGCGCGAGCTCGACGGCCAGCGGCGCGTAGTCGGCCGGGTCGACGACGACGCCGACGTGCGCCCAGTTCTTCGCCGCGGAGCGCACCATCGCCGGGCCGCCGATGTCGATGTTCTCGATCGCGTCGTCCAGCGTGCAGTCGCGCTTCGCGACGGTCTCGCGGAACGGATAGAGGTTGACGACCACGAGGTCGATCGTCGGGATCCCGTGCGCCGCGAGCACGTCGACGTGCGTGGCGACGTCGCGCCGCGCGAGGATGCCGCCGTGCACCTTCGGGTGCAGCGTCTTCACGCGCCCGTCGAGCATCTCGGGGAAGCCGGTGTAGGCGCCGACGTCGGTCACCGGCAATCCGGCATCCGCGATCGTGCGCGCGGTGCCGCCGGTCGACAGGAGCCCGACGCCGCGCGCGTGCAGCGCCCGCGCGAATTCGACGAGACCGGTCTTGTCCGATACGGACAGCAGCGCCTGCGCGACCGGCGCCGCCATCACGCCAACTTGTACTTCGAGAGCTTGGCGCGCAGGGTGCCGCGGCTCATGCCGAGGATGTCCGCCGCCTGCGTCTGGTTGTTGCCCGCGCGCTCGAGGACCGAGGCGAGCAGCGCGCGCTCGACATGGCCGATCACCATCTCGTACACGTTGTGCGCGGGCTCGCCGTCGAGGCGGCGGAAATATTCGTCGAGCGAGCGCTCGACGCTGCGCCCGATGTCGTTCTGTCCGTTGAGCTTGAGCTTGCGCGTCAAAACGATTCCCTCCGCGCTACGCGCTGCGGGGCATGTTCGCCCTCGGGGCGGCCCGTCGGGCTCACGCCGCGAGGGCCTCCCCTGCCCAGGGCTGCGTCGAATAGACCAGGCGCTCGTCGCGTTGCGCGAGCGCATCGAAATAATCGTTCACGGCGGCGAGCTGCGCGGCCGTCGTTTCGCACGCGTTCATGACGCGCCTGAACGCGGCGCCCCCGTAAAGCGCCTCGGTGTACCAGCCGAGGTGCTTGCGCGCGGTGCGCACGCCGGTCAACTCCCCGTGGAACGTATAGTGGTCGTGCAGGTGCTCGACGACAAGCGAGCGCGCCTCGTCGACCGTCGGCGCCGGCAGGTGCTCGCCGGTCGCAAGGTAGTGCGCGATCTCCCGGAAGATCCACGGCCGCCCTTGCGCGGCGCGGCCGATCATCAGGCCGTCGGCGCCGGTCGCCGCGAGCACCACCTTTGCGCGCTCGGGCGTTTCCACATCGCCGTTCGCGATGATCGGGATCGCCACGGCCGCCTTGACGGCGCGGATCGTGTCGTACTCGACCGCGCCGACGAATGCGCAGGCGCGCGTGCGCCCGTGCACGGCGAGCGCCGCGATACCGGCGTCCTCGGCGATGCGCGCGATGCGGACCGCGTTGCGATGGCCGGGCGCCGGTCCCGTGCGGATCTTGAGCGTCACCGGCACGTCGACCGCGCCCACGACCGCGGCGAGGATCGCGGCGACGCGCGGCTCGTCGGACAGGAGCGCCGAGCCGGCAGCGACGTTGCAGACCTTCTTCGCCGGGCAGCCCATGTTGATGTCGACGATCTGCGCGCCGCGCTCGACGTTGTAGCGCGCGGCATCGGCCATCATCGCCGGATCGGAACCCGCGATCTGCACGGCGACCGGCGCGACCTCGCCGGCGTGGTCGATGCGGCGCAGCGACTTCGCGGTGGACCGCAAGGCGGGATTCGACGCCACCATCTCGGAGACGGCGTAACCGGCGCCGAGCCGCTTGCAGAGCTGGCGGAACGGCCGGTCGGTCACGCCCGCCATCGGCGCGACAGCGAGCTGGTTCGGCAGCACGTAGGGACCGATGCGCACGACGGAAGTTTCCACCGAAGGGAACCGCGGATTATACCGAAGCGCTTCGATCAGGCTCCGTACAGCATCGCGCGGGTGAACGACCGCTTGAGCGGCGGGATCGCGCCGAGCAGCGCCAGGCCCAGGCCGCGCGGCCAGCGGACCAGCGCAAGGTCGGTGCCGAACAGGTGAACGAGACCGTGCGTGAACGCGATGCCGGCCCACCGGTCGGGACGCCGGCGCGCGGCGAATGCGGCGAGCATCGCCGGCGCGCCGATGTCGTCGCGCGGAACGGCCAGGATCGCGCGCTTGAGCTCCCACGCATCGCGCAACCCGAGGTTGAATCCCTGGCCCGCGACCGGGTGCAGCGTCTGCGACGCGTTGCCGATCGCGACGACGCGCGTCGCGATGGCCGGCCGCGCGAGCTCCAGCACCAGCGGGAACGACTTGCGCCCCCAGGTGCGGACGAAGTCCGCCCGCCGGCGGCCGAAATGCGCAGCGAACGCGGCACCGAAAGCATCGTCGGACAGCGCGAGCATCGCCTGCGCCCGCGCGGGCGCGAGCGTCCACACGAAGCCGTAGTGGTCGCCCTCCGGCAGCAGCGCGACCGGTCCGTCGGCCGTGAAGCGCTCGTAGGCGAGCCCGCCGTGCGGCACCGACGTCTCGACCTTGCCGATCACTGCGACCTGGCCGTAGTCGTGGCGCACGCGTTCGATGCCATCGGCCATCGCACCGGTGCCGTCGGCGACGACCGCGAGGTGCGCCGCGATGCGCTCGCCCGAAGCGGTCACCGCCTCGGCGAGCGCGGGCGTGGTCGACACGCGGTCGACCGGCATCCCGT
>DATBSV010000354.1:0-2814 GCA_036559685.1 Casimicrobiaceae bacterium | reverse complement strand
CGTCGTTCGCGCGCGCCGTCACGTCGACGCGGCCGCCGGGCGGCCACGGCTCGATGCCGTGCTTGATCGCGTTCTCGACCAGCGTGATCAGCATTCCCGGCGGCAGCGCAACGTCGTGCAACGCCGCCGGGATCGCGACCGCGAAGTCGAGGCGGCGGCCGAGGCGCGTGCGCATGATCGACAGGTAGGCGCGGACGAGCTCGGCCTCGGCGCCGAGCGACGTGCGCGCTTCGCGCATCGCCGGCGTCGCCGCGCGCAGGAAGACGATCAGGTCGCCGATCAGCCTCGCCGCGTCCGGCGCGCCGCGCTCGGCGAGCTGGCGCGCCGAGGCGAGCGTGTTGAACAGGAAGTGCGGCTCGACCTGCAGTTGCAGGAGCTTGAGCTGCGATTCAGCCAACTGCCGCGACAAGTCGCTTTGTCTGGCCTCGGACTCGAGCCGTGCGGTCAGCGCCGCGTACTCGCGGTTGCGCAGGTGCGTGATCAGCGCGACGACCAGCGTGTAGAGGAAGCCGAACACGAGGCCCGCGGTCGCGACGTGGCGCAGCTTCGTGCTGTCGTGCAGCCAGTCGAGCGGATCGACGCCCTTGATGAATCCCGCGATGACCGCGCCGACGAATGCGCCGCCGATCGCGAGCAGCGGACCGAGGACGACGAAGCGGAAGATCTTGCCCTGGAAGCGCCGGTAGCCGAACCACGCCGACAGACCGGCCCAGATCAGCATGAGCACGATCACGTTGAACAGAATCGCCGCCTCGACGAACTTCATGTTCCACGGCAGCAGCGAGGCGATCCACCCGAACCCCGTCGTGGCGCCGACGATCACGAACAGCCAGCGCCAGCCCTTCGACGCGTAGAACCAGCGGTCGAACGCGCGCACGTCCTCGCGCTCGATGTCCGACAGCCTCGCGAGCACGCGGTCGGCAAACGACTGGTAGCGGGTGCGCAGGCGCGAGGCCATGGTCGGGGCGAATTCTAGGCCGTCGGGCCCGCGAGCGACTGCGGACGGACGGGCGACGATCCTGGGCGACCGGCGACGACGGGCGCCGATGGAGAGCGAGGCCGCTTACATGCCCTTCGCGATGCGCGCGAAGGCCGAGTGGTTGTGGATCGACTCGAAGTTCTCGGCCTCGACCGCGAAGCCGTCGATGCGTGGGTCGGCGGCGAGCTTCGCGGCCACGCCGCGCACGAGGTCCTCGACGAAACGCGGGTTGTCGTACGCGCGCTCGGTCAGGTACTTCTCGTCGGCGCGCTTGAGGATCCCGTAGAGCTCGCTCGACGCCTCGTCCTCGGCGACGCGCAACAGCTCGCCCACGCGGACCGGCTCGCGGGGTCGCACGCTGATCGTGATGGTCGAGCGCTGGTTGTGCGCGCCGTACTCGGCGATTTCCTTCGAGCACGGGCACAGCGACGTGACCGGCACCGCGACGGTCAGCGTCGTGGTCGTGCGGCCGTCGCGGCGCTCGCCGGTCAGGCGCACTTCGTAATCGAGCAGGCTCGCCACGCCCGACACCGGCGCGCGCTTGCGCACGAACCACGGGAACGCGACGTCGAGCCGCCCGCCCGGCGCGTCGAGGCGCTTGCACAGGTCGTCGAGCAGCGCGGGCAGACCCGCGACCGACAACGGCGACGCGCCCGGCGCGGTCAGGTCCTCGAGCAGCTGCACGAGGCGCGACATGTGCGTGCCCTTGCGGTCGTCGGGCAGCGCGACCATGACGCCGAACGTCGCGATCGTCGACTGCGGCGGCGCTTCGCCGTCCGCGAACGCGAGCGGATAGCGCAGGCCGCGGATGCCGACCTGGTCGATCGCTAGGTTGCGCTCGTCGCTGCCCGACTGGGTGTCGGGGATCGACATCAGCGTCGACGGGTTCTCGGGGCGATTCATCGGGGGGTCGAGCCTATCATGCAGCCGGCTTGACGCGCGACCCGTCGCGGCGCGGGAAACGGGCCTCGATCGCGCGCGCGATGCCTGCCGCGTCGAGCCCGCACGCGGCGAGCACGCGTGCCGGATCGCCGTGGTCGACGAAGGTGTCGGGCAACCCCAGATGCAGCATCGGGACCGCGACGCCCGCGGCCGCCAGCGCCTCGGCGACGGCGCTGCCCGCACCGCCGGCCACGACGTTCTCCTCGACGGTGACGAGCGCGCCGTGCGTGCGCGCGAGCTCGAGCACCAGGTCGACGTCGAGCGGCTTGACGAAGCGCATGTTGGCGACGGTCGCATCGAGCGTCTCCGCCGCGCCGCGCGCGGCCGTCACCGGCGCGCCGAACGCGAGGATCGCGATGCGCTCCGCGCGCCGCTTCGACTCGCGCACGATGACGCCCTTGCCGACCGTCAGCGTGTCGA
This sequence comes from Casimicrobiaceae bacterium, assembly GCA_036559685.1. Lineage (GTDB taxonomy): Bacteria > Pseudomonadota > Gammaproteobacteria > Burkholderiales > Casimicrobiaceae > VBCG01. The sequence continues at coordinate 473 of DATBSV010000354.1, read as the reverse complement.
GCGTCGGCGCGACCGCCACGCCCGGGCCCGCGCCGCGCGGGTAGCGCACGGCGGCCGGCGTGCCGAGCGCGAACGCGGTCGACAGCATCTTGCGGCACTCGTCCTCGTCGGAGGGCGCCATCACGGTCAGGTTCGGCAGGCAGCGTAGGAAAGTCAGGTCGAACGCGCCCTGGTGCGTCGCGCCGTCGGCGCCGACCAGCCCCGCGCGATCGATCGCGAACGTCACCGGCAGGTTCTGCAGCGCGACATCGTGCACGAGCTGGTCGTACGCGCGCTGCAGGAAGGTCGAGTAGATCGCGACGACCGGACGCATGCCTTCGCACGCGAGGCCGGCCGCGAACGTCACCGCGTGCTGCTCGGCGATGCCGACGTCGTGGTAGCGGTCGGGGAAGCGGCGCGAGAACGCGACCAGGCCCGAACCCTCGCGCATCGCCGGCGTGATCGCGACCAGCCGCGGATCGGCGGCCGCCATG
>DATBSV010000353.1:0-9817 GCA_036559685.1 Casimicrobiaceae bacterium | reverse complement strand
GCCTCCTCGTGCCGCATCGCGCCGTCGATCCTGTCCGCCGACTTCTCGCGCCTGGGCGAGGAGGTGCGCGCGGTGATCGCCGCTGGCGCCGACCTCATCCACTTCGACGTGATGGACAACCATTACGTTCCCAACCTGACGGTCGGGCCGCTCGTGTGCGAGGCGATCCGGCCGCACGCGAGCGTGCCGATCGACGTGCACCTGATGGTCGAGCCGGTCGACCGCATCGTCCCCGACTTCGCGAAGGCCGGCGCGACGTACATCAGCTTCCATCCCGAGGCGTCGAGGCACGTCGACCGCACGATCGCGCTGATCCGCGAGTCGGGATGCAAGCCCGGCCTCGTGCTCAACCCGGCCACGCCGCTCGACTGGCTCGACTTCACGCTCGACAAGCTCGACCTCGTGCTCCTGATGTCGGTGAACCCGGGCTTCGGCGGCCAGTCGTTCCTGCCCGCGACGCTGCAGAAGCTCGCGGCGGCGCGCGTGCGCGTCGACGCGGCGCGCGAGCGCACCGGGCGCGAGATCCTGCTCGAGGTCGACGGCGGCGTGAAGGCCGACAACATCGGCGCGATCGCCAGGGCGGGCGCGGACACGTTCGTCGCGGGCAGCGCGATCTTCGGCGCGAAGGACTACCGCGCGACGATCGCGGCGATGCGGAAGGCTGCCGGGACATCCGGCTGAAGCCGGACCCGCAGATGCTATATTTGGCGTTGCTATGAAGCTCGACCCCCGCCCCCCCTCCGCTGCCTGCGCCGACGCGCGGGCCTGGCGCGCGTGGGCGTGGCGCCGCTGGCGCCGCATCTAAGCCGTCGCCCGCGCCCGGCGTCCGCGCAATCCCAGGACGCCCTGCACCAAAAGCCGAGGGTCGTCATGCTCACGCAAGCCGAGTTCCGCGCGCTCGCCGCGCAAGGCTACAACCGCATCCCGCTGGTCGAGGCCTCGTTCGCCGACCTCGACACGCCGCTGTCGCTGTACCTCAAGCTCGCCGGACAGCGCGACACCTTCCTGCTCGAGTCGGTCGTCGGCGGCGAGCGCTTCGGCCGCTACTCGTTCATCGGGCTGCCCGCGCGCACGCGCGTCGTCGCGCGCGGCCGCGCGATCGAGGTGAGCGAGGACGGCCGCGTCGTCGAGCGGCACGAAGGCGATCCGCTCGAGTTCGTTCGCGCGTACCTCAAGCGCTTTCGCGCGGCGCCGCTGCCCGGGTTGCCGCGCTTCTGCGGCGGGCTCGCCGGCATGTTCGGCTACGACGTCGTGCGCCACATCGAGCGGCGGCTCGAGCACACCGCGAAGCCGCCCACGCCCGGTCTCGCCGACGTGCCCGACCTGCTGCTCGTGCTGACCGAGGAGCTCGCCGTCGTCGACAACCTCGCCGGGCACATCTCGCTGATCGTCTACGCGGATCCGTCGACGCCGGACGCGTACGCGAACGCGGTCGCGCGGCTCGGCGAGCTCAGGCGCAAGCTGCGCGTGCCGGTGACGATCCCCTACCAGACGGCCGGCGAGCGCACCGAGGCGCGAAGCGAGTTCGGCGAGCAGGCGTTCAAGGCGGCCGTCGCGCGCGCGAAGGACTACATCGCCGCGGGCGACATCATGCAGGTCGTCATCTCGCAGCGCATGTCGCGGCCGTTCTCGGCGCCCGCGATCTCGCTGTACCGCGCGCTTCGCTCGGTCAACCCGTCGCCGTACATGTTCCATTACGACTTCGGCGACTTCCAGGTCGTCGGCGCGTCGCCCGAGATCCTCGTGCGCAAGGAGGGTCGCGACATCACGCTGCGGCCGATCGCCGGTACGCGGCCGCGCGGCCGCACGCGCGAGGCCGACGAGGCGCTCGCCGCCGAGCTCCTCGCCGATCCCAAGGAGATCGCCGAGCACGTGATGCTGGTCGACCTCGGCCGCAACGACGTCGGACGCGTCGCGACGATCGGCTCGGTGCGCCTTACCGAGCGCATGGTGATCGAGCGCTACTCGCACGTGATGCACATCGTGAGCAACGTCGAGGGCACACTGAAGCCCGGTCTCGACAGCCTCGACGTGCTGCGCGCCGCGTTCCCGGCGGGCACCGTGTCGGGCGCACCCAAGGTGCGCGCGATGGAGATCATCGACGAGCTCGAGCCGACGCGCCGGGGCGTCTATGCGGGCGCGGTCGGCTACCTCTCGTTCCAGGACGACATGGACACGGCGATCGCGCTGCGCACCGCGGTCGTCAAGGGCGGCATGCTCTACGCACAGGCCGGCGGCGGCATCGTCCACGATTCGACGCCCGACGGCGAGTGGCAGGAAACGCTCAACAAGGCGCGCGCGCTGATGCGCGCCGCGGACCTGGTCGAGGCGGGTCTCGACGCGGGGCCGTAGGACCGGCCCCGCGCGCCGCTGTGGCATCATCGACGTCCGACCGAAGGATTCGCCTCGACATGAACACCCGCCGTCGCCTCATCGCCGCCGCACTTGCTTCGCCCGTCCTGCTTGCCGGCTGCAAGGTGCGCACGATCAACGATTTCCCGGTGTCGCACGCACGCGTGCGCTTCACGAACCTGATGCTCGGCGCGACCGGCCTCGACGTGCGCGAAAGCGACAACGTCGTATGGTCCGCGATCCCGTTCGAAACCGTCACCGACGCCGTCGAGTTCGAGAACAAGGAGAAGACGTTCACGATCGCGCTGTCGGGCAACCCGCCGGTCGATCTCGCGAACGTCAAGACGACGCTCGCGGGCGAGCAGCCGTACACGTTCTTCGGGTACGGCACGATCGAGGTACCCAACGCGCTCATGGTGCCCGACACGACGACGAACCCGGGCGGCGGCAAGTTCCAGGTCCGCATCGTGGACGTCGCGGGCGGCCTGCCGAACTACGACATCTACATCACCGGTCCCCTCGTTCCCGTCGACGAGCAGATCGGGCCGAACTTCGCCAACATGTCGCCGGGCTCGGCCTCGGTCTCGCTGCGCTTCGACGTCGGCATCTGGCGCATCCGCGCGGCGCTGGCGACGTCCAAGAGCGTCGTCTACGACTCCGGCCCGATCATCTTCACCGAAGGCGCCAACACCGACTTCGTGCTCTATGCGACCGGCGCCGCGACGCTGCCGCAGGGGATGCGGCTCGACGTCAACGACGGCGGCACGCGCGCGCAGCAGCCGTCGACGGTCTCCACGGTCAAGTTCCTGAACGCGGCGACCGGCACCGGCTCGATCAACGCGTTCATCGACGGGACCAAGGCGATCGACACGCTCCCGTACCCGGGCGCGTCGGGGTACGCGCTGTCGACCACGGGGTCGCACGCCATCACGATCGAGCCGGTCATCACGCCCGGCGCGACGGTCGCGTCGCTCGCGGCGAACCTGCCCTCGGCGCGCGAGTCGACGGTGCTCGTCTACGGATTGCCCGGCGCCGTGCAGGCGCTGCTCCTGCTCGACGACAACCGCGAGCCCGCGTCCGGCCTCGCGCGCGTGCGCTTCGTGAACGGCGTCTCCGACGGCAAGGCCTACGACATCTTCGTCAACGACACGAGGATCGTGACGGCGCTGCCGGCGGCCGCCGCGTCGGGTTACTCGAACTTCAGCGCCGGCACCTATACGGTGACGTGGCGCGACCCGGCGACCGGCGCGATCGCGCTCACGCTCGCCGACCAGGCGATCGGCGAGGCGCGCGTGCTGTCGGTCTGCATCGCGGGCACGTCGGGCCAGCTCGCGTCGTTCGTCAGCACGGACCGCTAGGAACACTGCGATTGGGTGCGCGCATGCTGCTGATGATCGACAACTACGACAGCTTCACCTGGAATCTCGTCCAGTACCTGGGCGAGCTCGGCGCAGACGTGCACGTGCACCGCAACGACGCGATCACGCTCGAGCAGGTCGAGGCGTGGCAGCCCGAAAAGATCGTCGTGTCGCCGGGGCCCTGCACGCCCAACGAGGCCGGCATCTCGGTGCCGCTGATCCGCCGCTTCGCCGGACGCGTGCCGATCCTCGGCGTGTGCCTCGGCCACCAGTCGATCGGCCAGGCGTTCGGCGGGAAGATCGTGCGCGCGCAGCACGTGATGCACGGCAAGCTCTCGCCGATCGCGCACGACGGCGGCGGCGTGTTCGAGGGCGTTCCTAGCCCATTCATGGCCACGCGCTACCACTCGCTCGCGATCGAGCCTTCGAGCCTGCCCGCCGAGCTCGAGGTCACGGCGCGGTCCGACGACGGCGAGATCATGGGCGTGCGCCATCGCGAGCTAGCGGTCGAAGGCGTGCAGTTCCATCCCGAGGCGTTCCTGACCGAGCACGGCAAGGCGATGCTCGCGAATTTCCTCACCCACTGACGCCGAGTCCCGGGGAGGGGGCACGATGTCCATCACGCTGCAGGACGCGCTCCAGCGCACGATCGAGCACCGCGAGATCTTCCACGACGAGATGCTGTCGCTGATGCGACGCATCATGAGCGGGGAGGTGACGCCGGTCATGATCGCCGCGCTCACCGTGGGCCTGCGCGTCAAGAAGGAGACGATCGGCGAGATCGCGGCGGCCGCGCAGGTGATGCGCGAGTTCGCGATCAAGGTCGAGGTGCCCGACACGGAGCACCTCGTCGACATCGTCGGCACGGGCGGCGACGCGTCCCACACGTTCAACATCTCGACCGCGTCGATGTTCGTCGCCGCCGCCGCCGGCGCCCGCGTCGCCAAGCACGGCGGGCGCTCGGTGTCGTCGAAGTCCGGAAGCGCCGACGTGCTGGAGGCGCTCGGCGTCAACATCATGCTCGCGCCCGCGGCGATCGCGCAGTGCATCGGCGAGACCGGCGTCGGCTTCATGTTCGCGCCGTCGCACCACGCGGCGATGAAGCACGCGGCGCCGGTGCGCCGCGAGCTCGGGGTGCGCACGATCTTCAACATCCTCGGCCCGCTCACCAACCCGGCCGGCGCGCCCAACCAGCTGATCGGCGTGTTCCACCCCGACCTCGTCGGCATCCACGTGCGCGTGCTGCAGCGGCTCGGCGCGAAGCACGTGATCGTCGTCTACGGGCGCGACGGGATGGACGAGGTGTCGCTCGGCGCCGCGACGATGGTCGGCGAGCTGAAGGACGACGAGGTACGCGAATACGAGATCCATCCCGAGGACTACGGGATGGCGATGAAGTCGCACCGCGGGCTCAAGGTCGCCGACGCGCAGGAGTCGAAGGAGATGGTGCTCGAGGCGCTGGGCAACGTCGACGGCACGCCGCGCGAGATCGTCGTGCTGAATGCCGGCACCGCGCTGTACGCCGCGGGCGTGGCGGGATCGATCGGCGAAGGCATCGAGCGGGCGCGCGCGGCGGTCGTGTCGGGCGCGGCCCGCAAGAAGCTCGACCAGTTCGTCGCGACGACGCAGAAGCTCGGCGCGAAGCCCTGACATGGATCCCAAGCGCAACGACATCCTCGCGCGCATCGTCGCGGACAAGGCCGGGGAAGTGATCGCCGCCCAGCTCGCGCGGCCCTACGACGACATGGCCGCGGCGGCGCGCGACGCATCGCCGCCGCGCGGGTTCGCGGCGGCGATCGAAGCGACGATCGCGCGCGGCAAGCCCGCGGTCATCGCCGAGATCAAGCGCGCGAGCCCGAGCAAAGGCATCCTGCGCGACGCGTTCGACCCGCCGGCGATCGCGGCGTCGTACGAGCGCAACGGCGCGACCTGCCTGTCCGTCCTCACCGACGAGAAATACTTCCACGGGTCGAACGACTACCTCGTGCAGGCGCGCGCGGCGTGCTCGCTGCCGGTGCTGCGCAAGGAGTTCATCGTCGACGACTACCAGGTCGCCGAGTCGCGCGCGCTCGGCGCCGACGCGATCCTGCTGATCGTCGGCGCGCTCGACGACGCGCAGCTCGCGCGCTTCGCGGCCGGCGCGCGCGAGTTCGGCATGGACGTGCTGGTCGAGGTGCACGACCAGCAGGAGCTCCACCGCGCGCTCAAGCTCGACACGCCGCTGATCGGCATCAACAACCGCAACCTCAAGACCTTCAACGTCTCGCTGAGCTCGACGCTCGACCTGCTGCCGAGGATCCCGCCGGGCCGGCGCGTCGTCACCGAGAGCGGGATTGCGCTGCCCAAGGACGTCGCGCTGATGCGCAGCCGTGGCGTCGACGCGTTCCTGGTCGGCGAGGCGTTCATGCGCGTGCCCGACCCGGGGGCGGGCCTCGCCGCGCTGTTCGGGTAGGACGCGCGACTAGCGGCCGAGCGCCACGGCCTTGCCGCTGGTCGTCTCCCACGCGCTGCCGTCGACGAGGCTGATCCGGTAGAACTCGCGCACGACATTGCCCATGAACCCGATCTCGACGATCGACACGTCGCGGAACTGCGTGACGATGCCGTCGGGCAGCACGCGGTTCATCTCGTCGGCGACGTCCTTCATCGCGGCCTGGATGCGCGCGTCGTAGGGCGTCATGCTGTAGACGAGCGTGTTGTGCGGGTTGTGCGACGCGGTCGCCTTGCCATCCTTCATCACGTTGACGCCGCTGACGCCGACGGTGCGCACGAGCTCCTTGCCGGCGTCGCCCATCTTCGCGTAGACGGGGCCGGTGACGCGCGGCAGCGGGCCGTCGCGCAGCGGCGTGAGCTGCTCGGTCGCGACGACGTTGTACGCCATCATCTCCGTGTACCCCTGGCCGCTCTTGACGATCCCGAGGTCGAACCACCACGGCGCGCCGGCGCCGGCCGCGGCCTCGGTGTTGTAGAACGACTTGAGCGTGAGCGTCAGCACGGGCGGCGCGCTTTTCAGCGCGGCGAGCATCCGGCGCGGCGTCGCCGGATCCGCGTTGTGGATATGCACGACGGTGACGTGCTGCAGGTTGAACGTGCGGGCCTCGTCGCCCAGCCCGAGCGCGACGAGCCGCTCGCGCAGCCGCGGATAGACGCGGTTGTCCAGCACGTCGGTCACGTCCTTCGGGAGCCGGTAGACGAGGCCGTAGGTCGCGCGGTGCTCGCGGAACGCGGGCTGGCCGATCGAAGCGTTGTCGATGGCCGGCGTTGCCGGCGCGGTCGCGCACCCGGCGAGGACGATCGCGGCGAGGACGACGGCGGTGCGACGGCGGGGCGCGCGCATGGGAGCCTCTCGGGGGCAGGTGGCGGGCATCCCTACGCTACGCCGTTTGCTATCATCGCGCCCTGCCCGCAGGTGCCATCGGCGGCCGCGTCGGCCCGCTGCGCTCCCGCCTCCACCCGAACGGATTCCCACGCGTGTCAGCGATCGTCGTCGAGAACGCGAGCAAGCACTGGACGACCGGCGACGGCCAGGTGCGCGCGGTCGACCGGATCTCGTTCGCGCTCGACGAGGGCACGCTCAACGTCCTGCTCGGGCCGTCCGGCTGCGGCAAGTCGACGACGCTGCGGCTGATCGCCGGGCTCGAGATCGCCGACGGGGGCCTGATCCGCATCGCGGGACGCGATGTCACGCGCCTGCCGCCGTCGCAGCGGAGCATCGCGATGGTGTTCCAGTCGTACGCGCTGTTCCCGCACCTGAGCGTCGCCGAGAACATCCTGTTCGGCCTGCGCGTGCGCAAGGTCGCGCAGGACGAATGCGAGCGCCGCCTGACCGAGACCGCCGATCTCCTCGGCCTGAGCGCGCTCCTGAACCGCAAGCCCTCGCAGCTCTCGGGCGGCCAGCAGCAGCGCGTCGCGCTCGGCCGCGCGTTCATCGCGCGCCAGCCGGTGTGCCTGATGGACGAGCCGCTGTCGAACCTCGACGCGCAGCTGCGCGCCGAGATGCGCCAGGAGATCCGCGCCCTGCAGCGCGCGCTCGGGATCACGATGGTGTACGTGACGCACGACCAGGTCGAGGCGATGTCGATGGCCGACCGCGTGATCCTGCTCGACCACGGCAGGATCGAGCAGAACGGGACGCCCCTCGATCTCTACGAGACGCCCGCGAACGCGTTCGTCGCGCGGTTCATCGGCACGCCGCCGATGAACTTGCTGCCGCTCGTCGCGGCGGACGGCGGCGCCGTGATCGACGGCACGGGCGGTCCGATCGTCGCGCCGCGTGACTGCGCCGGCGGCACGCTGGGCGTACGCCCCGAGCACATCCGGCTCGCGCACGGACGCGGCATTCCCGCCGCGGTCGACACCGTCGAGTACCTGGGCGGCGACTCGCTCGTCGCCTGCCGCGTCGGCCGCACGCCGCTCGCGGTGCGCATCGCCGGCAGCACCGCGCTTTCGCGCGGCGAGGTCGCGCAGCTCGAGTGGTCGGCGGGCGCGCAGCACTACTTCGGTCCGGACGGCGCGCGGCGCGTGCCGGCCGGCAGCCCGTCGGGCGAGACGATGCTCGCCTGACGGACGCTTTCATCGCACCCTTTGGAGGAGGAGGTTCCCATGATTCGTCGCATGTATGCCTGGATGCTCGCGGCTTGCGTCGCGCTCGTCCCCGCGCTCGCGAGCGCGCAGGTCGAGGTTTCGTTCTTCTACCCGGTCGCCGTCAGCGGTCCGATCACCAAGATCATCGACCAGATGGCCGCGGACTTCGAGAAGGAGAACCCCGGCATCAAGATCAAGCCGATCTACACCGGCACCTACCAGGACTCGATCACCAAGGCGCTGACCGCGGTGAAGAGCGGCGAGCCGCCGGTCACGTCGATCCTGCTGTCGACCGACATGTTCACGCTGATCGACGAGGACGCGATCGTGCCGTTCGACGACCTGATCAAGACCGATGCCGACCGCGCGTGGCTCAAGAGCTTCTACCCGGCGTTCATGGAGAACAGCCAGACCGGCGGCAAGACCTGGGGCATCCCGTTCCAGCGCTCGACGATCGTCCTGTACTACAACAAGGAGCTCTTCAAGGAGGCCGGCCTCGATCCCAATCGTCCTCCGCAGAACTGGCGCGAGCAGGTCGAGTACGCGCAGAAGCTCACCAAGCGCGACGCGTCGGGCAACGTGTCGCAATGGGGCATCCAGATCCCGTCGTCGGGCTTCCCGTACTGGCTGTTCCAGGCGCTCGCGGTCCAGGCGGGCACCAACCTGATGAACCAGGCCGGCACGCAGACCTACTACGATCGTCCCGAGGTGATCGAGGCGCTCACCTACTGGGTGGACCTCGTGAAGAAGCAGAAGGTGCATCCGGAAGGAATCGTCGACTGGGGCACGACGCCGAAAGATTTCTTCGAGAAGAAGGTCGCGATGGTCTGGACGACGACCGGCAACCTCACCAACGTCAAGAACAACGCGAAGTTCGACTTCGGCGTCGCGATGCTGCCTGCAGGCAAGCAGCGCGGCAGCCCGACCGGCGGCGGCAACTTCTACCTGTTCAAGAAGTCGACGCCGGCGCAACGCGAGGCGGCGTTCAAGTTCATCAAGTGGGTGACGACGACCGGTCGCGCGGCGCAATGGGGCATCGACACCGGCTACGTCGCGGTGCGCGCGGACGCGTGGGACACGCCGGTGATGAAGGCGTACGTCGCGGGGTTCCCGCCCGCGGCGGTCGCGCGCGACCAGCTACCGTTCGCGAAGGCCGAGCTGTCGACGCACGACAACCAGCGCGTCACCAAGGCGCTGAACGACGGGCTACAGGCGGCGCTCACCGGCAGCAAGACGCCGGAGGTCGCGATGAAGGACGCGCAGCGCGAAGCCGAACGGCTGCTGCGCACGTACAAGTAGCGCGCTAGAGCGTGGAGAGATCGACCGTCGGGTCCGCGAGCTTCGCGGCCTCGACGGTCGTGCCGCTCTCGATCAGCCTGCGAGACGGCCGGATGTCGCGCGCCGCGTTGAACGCGCAGAAGCCGCGCACGCGGCCGTCCTCGAGCGCGAACGCGGTGAACTTGAGCGTCGCCGGATCGCCGCGCATGACCAGCGCCTGCGCCGGCTCGATCCAGCCCAGCATG
>DATBSV010000352.1:0-1637 GCA_036559685.1 Casimicrobiaceae bacterium | reverse complement strand
GTCACCAACGCGAAGGGCGAGCTGGTCGTGATCGCGCGCTCGGGCGAGGTGACGATCCACGACGACAACGGCCGCGAGCGCGAGCGCCACAAGGTGCCGTACGGCGCCACGCTGCAGGTCAAGGACGGCGACGTCGTCAAGGCGGGCAAGGTGCTCGCGCTGTGGGACGCGACGGCGCGCCCGATCATCACCGAGTACGCCGGCCGCGTGAAGTTCGAGAACGTCGAGGAAGGCGTGACCGTCGCCAAGCAGGTCGACGACGTGACCGGCCTCTCGACGCTGGTGGTCATCGACCCGAAGCGCCGCGCGACGAGCTCGGCGAAGGGCGTGCGGCCGCAGGTCAAGCTGCTGGACGAGGCGGGGCACGAGATCATGCTCGCCGGCACCGATCACCCGGTGAACATCACATTCCAGCTCGGCTCGATCATCACGGTGAAGGACGGCCAGCAGGTGGCGGTCGGCGAGGTGCTCGCGCGGATCCCGCAGGAGACGTCGAAGACGCGCGACATCACGGGCGGCCTGCCGCGCGTGGCGGAGCTGTTCGAGGCGCGCTCGCCGAAGGACGCGGGCATGCTCGCGGAGGTCACCGGCACGGTGTCGTTCGGCAAGGACACGAAGGGCAAGCAACGTCTGGTCATCACCGACCTCGACGGCCAGGCCCACGAGTTCCTGATCCCGAAGGACAAGCACGTGACCGTGCACGACGGCCAGGTGGTGAACAAGGGCGAGATGATCGTCGACGGCCCGGCGGATCCGCACGACATCCTGCGGCTCCTCGGCGTCGAGCAGCTCGCGCGCTACATCACCGACGAGGTGCAGGACGTCTACCGGCTGCAGGGCGTGAAGATCAACGACAAGCACATCGAGGTGATCGTGCGGCAGATGCTCCGCCGCGTGCAGATCGCCGAGCCGGGCGACTCGCGCTTCATCCAGGGCGAGCAGGTCGAGCGCTCGGACCTGCTGGACGAGAACGACAAGCAGATCGGCGAGAACAAGCAGCCGGCGACGTTCGACTACATGCTGCTCGGCATCACCAAGGCGTCGCTGTCGACCGACTCGTTCATCTCGGCGGCGTCGTTCCAGGAGACCACGCGCGTCCTCACCGAGGCCGCGATCATGGGCAAGCGGGACGACCTGCGCGGCTTGAAGGAGAACGTGATCGTCGGCCGCCTGATCCCGGCCGGCACCGGACTTGCGCATCACACCGCGCGCAAGCGCCAGAAGTCGATGGGACCGGAGGCCGCGCTGATGGAAGCGGCTGCCGAGGCCGAAGCGGCGCAGGCTGCCGCGGCTGCCAAGGCGGAGGCGTCGGCGAACGCGGCGTAAGCAGCGCGGACCGGGCAACGCATCGAGGGCCGGCGGGCGACCGCCGGCCCTTTTTCTTGCCCCGCCGGGTTACGCGGCTTCGGCGTGCCGCCAGGTTTCGTCGACGAGCGCGCAAAGTGCCGCGATCGCGGGCTCGCCTTCGCGCTCGCGCGGGCGCAGGAACTGGAGCGTGGTCCGCAGCTTCGCGCCCGTCCAGCGAACGACTTCGCCGGCGCGCTCGGCCTCGATCGCGACCTCTTCGCGCATCAGCCCTGCGCCGACGCCAGCAATGACGAGCGAGCGCACGACCGATTCGTTGTCCGCCTCGACGA
>DATBSV010000351.1:0-7714 GCA_036559685.1 Casimicrobiaceae bacterium | reverse complement strand
GAAAGGCGTGAGCAGCACGCCGGTCACCGTCTGCCAGTGCGGCGCGTCGAGCTTGCGCAGACCGTAGGCGGGAGGCATGTCGGCAGAGGGCTCGGCGTAGGTTCCGAAGACGCGGTCCCACACCGTGAGGGCCTGGCCGTAGTTGCGGTCGATCAGCGGCGCATCGGGGCTGTGGTGCTGCCGGTGGACGGCGGGCGTGACGACGACGGTCCGCAGGGCTTCGAGCCAGCGCGGCGCGCGCACGTTCGCGTGCTGCCAAAGCGACGTGGCGTTGATCAGGATCGCGCGGATGACCTCGATCCAGAGCGGCAGCCCGAGCACGAGGTAGAGACCGACGCGAATGGCGAGGCTGATCGCGGTCTCGAGCGGATGGTGGCGCGCGCCGGTCGTGAGGTCGACGTGCGGGTCGCTGTGGTGGACGCTATGCAGTAGCCAGAGCGGCCGCCAGGCATGCGCGAGCCGGTGCAGCGCGTACTCGACGCCGTCCATGACCACGAGGCCGACGATCACCTGCGCCCAGAGCGGCAACCCGAGCGGCGTGAGGAGGCCGGCGGGCGGATCGAGCAGGTGATCGCCGATCCTGAAGAGCCAGGTGCCGACCAGGAGGTCGGCGAACAGGATCACCGCGACGAGCACGCCCAGGTTGACCAGCGCATGGCGCCGGCGCTCGCGCTCCGCCGCGAACGCCTTGAGCGGCGCACCGTCCTCCCAGAGCCAGAAGAACGCGATGCCGCCGAAGAAGAGCCCGAGGTAGACGGACGTCAGGAACGAGATGCCTGCCGGCGTCATCGCGCGGCGTCTTCCACGACTGTGCCGTCCCGGGCTAGCGGTGCCCGCTGCGCTTGCGCACGGCCCAGCCCGCCACGCCGGCGACCAGCGCGATGAGCAGGCCGAGCCCGACCTCGTCGAGCGTCGGGATCGCGGTCAGGAAGCTCAGCGAGTTGAACAGGCCGGCATGCGCGCTCGGCGCGACGAGGCCCAGGGCGATGAGCTCGATGCGTTTCATTTGCGGGATCTCCGGCCGGCGGCCCATCCGGCCACGGCCGCGACCAGCGCGATCAAGGCCGCGAGGCCGACCTCGTCGAGCGTCGGGATGGACTGGAAGAAGACGAGGTTGTTATTGCCCGCCCAGGCAGGCGCCGCAAGTATTGCTAGGAGGGCAAGCGCGAGACGTCTCATTTGCGTGTCCTCCGGCCGGCGGCCCATCCGGCCACGCCCGCGACCAGCGCGATCAAGGCCGCGAGCCCGACCTCGTCGAGCGTCGGGATGGATTGGAAAAAAATCGCGCCGTTGGTTCCCCCCGCCCACGCAGGCGCGGCGAACGTGGCGAGGGTAGCGAGCGCGAGACGTCTCATTTGCGTGCCCTCCGGCCGGCGGCCCAGCCGGCCACGCCCGCGACCAGTGCGATCAAGGCCGCGAGCCCCACCTCGTCGAGCGTCGGGATGGATTGGAAGAACGACCCACCGTTCTTGCCCGCCCAGGCGGGTGCGGCGAGGGTGGCGAGGACGACAGCGGCGAAAAGTCGACCCATGGCGGCTCCCCTGCGGCGTGAGTGACGGGGGCTAGTGTGCCCATCCGGCGCCCGCATGTCGACCGCCGCGACAGCTTGGGGGGCAGGGTCGGCTTGGAGGGGGTGCGCCTGCAACATCGCCCTCGTGCGGGTCAGGAAGCACCGCGACGACGCGCCCGCCTGACGAAACGGCACGGGTCGATGGCGGCCGCGAGGTCGCTCTCGACCGGGAGCGGACCGCCGTCGATCCTCGCGGCGAGGATCGCGCCGGCGAGTGCCGCGAACGTCAGGCCGCGCGATCCGAACGCGCCGATCGCGTAGAGCCCCGGCCGCATCGCGATGCGATCGCCGCGCGCATGCGATGCGAGGTCGGGCAGCGTGCCGACCAGCGGCATCCGGTCGCCGACCACGGCGCGAAAGCCCACGCCGCCGTCAAGCGCCGAGGCGTCCACGTCGACCTGCAACGCGGGCGCGAGCGCGCGCAATCGCGCGAGGTTGCCCGCGTTCGACGCGACGTCGGGTCGGGGCTCGTACGACTCGAGGTCGTAACTGCTGCCGACGACGACGCGTCCGTCCACCGCCGGCAGCACGTAGCCGTGGCCGATGACGACCGCGCGCGGCGCGTCGAGCGCGTCGGCGGGGAGATAGGTCGCCTGGCCGCGCACCGATGCGATCGGCACGCCGATCGGCGAGAGACGTCCGAGGTCGGCCGCGTTCGCGAGCACGACGATGGGCGCTTCGGCGACGAGATCGCCGCGGTCGTCGTCGGCACGCCAGCGCTCGCCCTCGCGCACGAGCGTCGCGATGCGCCGGCCGCCGACGAACGTCGATGCACTGTCCGCAAGCCACGACGCGACGATCGACGGCGCGCGCGCCCAGCCGGCGTCGGCGTACCACAAGCCGGCGCGTTCGACCGGCAAACCGGTGCGCCGAGCGCCTTCCGCGGCGTCGACCGCCTCGACGTACGACGACGGCCAGTCATGCGCGTCGGACAGGAAGCGCGCTTCGTCGACGTGGCGACGCGCGAGTTGCAGCACGCCGCAACGTGCCCACGCGATGTCGCGATCTCGCCAGCGGTCGAGCGCATGCAGGAACGCGGCGCGCGTCAACCGCGCGAGCAGGCTGTCGTCGCGCGTGACGATCGGGTGGAACGTGCCGGCGAGCAGCGACGAGGCGCCGGAAGCAGGCAAGGGCGCCGCATCGACGACGGTGACGCGCCATCCGCGCTCGGCGAGGCTCGCCGCGGCGGATGCGCCCGCGAGCCCCGCGCCGACGACGATCGCGTGCCGCTCGCCGTCATGCGCATCGTCGCCCGGCGCGTCGCCGCGCGGCGCATAGACCCCTGCAAGCATGTCGCGCTTGGCGCCGAAGCCGTCGCGCCGCTCGACGTCGAAGCCGGCCTCGCGCAGGCCATCGTGCACGGAACGCGCGGCCGACCATGTCGCGACCGTCGCGCCGCGGCGTGAATGGCGCGCGACGCCGCGAAGCACGCGTGCGCTCCACATCTCCGGGTTGCGCGCCGGCGCAAAGCCGTCGAGGTAAATGGCGTCCGCGGTTGCTTCGAGGCGCCGCAGCGCGGACTCGACGTCGTCGAGCACGAGCGTGAGACGCACGCGCCCGTCGTCGAAGACCCGGAGGTGCGTGCCCGGCAGCGCGGGCGGGAAGCGGTCGACGAGCTCGCGCGCGAGGTCGGCGAATTCGCCGTAGCGCGCGAGCGCGACGCGCAACGCGTCCGGCGCGGGCGGGTGCCGGTCGATCGCGACGTAATGCAACGTACGCGGCCGCGCCGGATCGTCGCGCCAGGCCCGCCACGTCGCGAGGAAGTTGACGCCGAGCCCGAACCCGAGCTCGAGGATCGTGAAATCGCGACGACCCGCCCAGCGACCCGGCAGGGCGTTGCCGCCGAGGAAGACGTGGCGCGCCTGTCCCGGCCCCGAATCGGCGCTGTGGTAGACGTCGTCGTAGCGCGGCGAGCGCGGCGTGCCGTCGTCGCCGAATTCGATTTCCGCAGGGTCGAGTCGCGGCACCGCGGCGCCGCTCCTAGCGCGTCGCGCCGTAGCCCTTCGATTCCGCGCCCACGCACGCCGGCGGGCACGCGTCGACGCCGACCAGGCCGAGCGGGGGCTGCTGGTGGCCCTCGCGCGCGCGCCATCCCGGGTATTTCACGAACAGGTTGGTGAACACGCCGCCCGGATCGTAGTCGACCCGCTGGCCCGGATGCGCGGCTTGCCACTCGTCGTGCACGGTCTTGCCGTCCTTGTACCAGGGCACCCGATCGACGAATCGCTTGAGCGACTGGTAGCGATGGCCGCTGGCACCGGCCTCGGGCCAGAGGGCGTCCGCCTTCTCGACGTGCCAGCGCGGATCCATCAGCCAGTACTCGCGGCCGAGCACGTCGCCGAAGATGTAGAGCCGACCGTCGAGGATGCGCCATTCCGTCGGGTCGCTGCCGAGCTTGACGCCGTAGGCTGCGCCGCTCGAGCAGAATCCGCCGTACTGCGGCGCGTACTTCGCCGGGTCCGCGACGAACATGCGCCGATGCTCGTCGGATACGAAGTAGTAGACGTCGCCGTCGTAGCGCGCGGTGATCGCAGGATCGCCGCGGATCGCCTTCGCGTCGGTGAAGTAGCTGACCGGATCGTGGCCGAGCAGCATCAGCGGCTCGCCGTTGCGATCGGCCACGACCGCGTGCCGCGTGCCGCAGCCGGCAACGAGCGCCGCCAGCGTTGCGACGACAAGCCAACGCGCGATCGTCATCGCGTCACTTCTTCCTTAGCGCGGCTTCGCGCAGCGCATCGAGCGACGCGTTCATCGTGAGCGCCTGCGGGTCGAGCTTGACGTGCAAGAGCGACGGTCCGTCGTGCGCGAGCGCGCGCTCGAACGCGGGCGCGAACGCGCCGGTCGTCGCCACGGTCTCGCCGTGCGCGCCGTACGCTCGCGCGAGCGCCGCGAAGTCGGGGTTCTCAAGATCGGTGCCCGACACGCGTGCCGGATAGGTCCTCTCCTGGTGCATGCGGATCGTCCCGTACATCCCATTGTCGATCACGACGAACACGATGGCCAGCCGATGGGCGACGGCGGTGGCGAGCTCCTGGCCGTTCATCAGGTAGCAGCCGTCGCCGTTCCACGAGATCACCGGTGCGTGCGGACGCAGGAGCTTGGCTGCGATCGCGGCGGGCACCGAGTAGCCCATCGCTCCCGCGTACGGCGCGAGCTGGGTGCCGGGACGGCGGAAACGGTAGACGCGGTGGATCCAGGTCGAATAGTTGCCCGCGCCGTTGGTGACGATCGCGTCCTCGGGCAGGCGGTCGTCGAGCCAGCGCACGATCGACCAAAGGTCGACGTCGCCGGGCACCGGCCGCGGCGCGCGCCAGGCCTCGTAGTCGCGGTGCGCGGCCTCCGCGCTGCCGGCCCACGGCACGCTCGACGGCGGTTCGCCCGAGGCCAGCATCGCAGCGAGGAACGCGCCGGGTGTCGCGCAGATCCCGACCTTCGGGACGTAGACGCGGCCGATCTCCTCGGGACCCGGGTGCACGTGGACGAGCGTCTGCCGCGGCGCCGGAACGTCGAGCAGCGTGTAGCCGGACGTCGTCATCTCGCCCAGCCGCTCGCCGATCACGATCAGGAGGTCGGCCTCGCGCACGCGCTTCGCGAGCGCGGGATTCGGTCCGATGCCGACGTCGCCGGCGTAGAGCGGCGAACGATGGTCGAACAGGTCCTGGCGGCGGAACGCGCACGCGACCGGCAGCGACCAGCGACGAGCGAACGCGGCGAGCGCCTCGCACGCCTGCGCATCCCAACGGGAGCCGCCGACCAGCACGAGCGGCGCGCGCGCCTTCGCGAGCCGCTCGCGAACGTCGGCGACCTGCGCCGCGTCGGCGGCGGCGGGCGCAGCCTCCACGCGCGGCGCGTCGGCGACCGCGGCACGTGCCGACAGCATGTCCTCGGGCAGGGCGAGCACGACCGGCCCGGGGCGCCCCGACGTCGCGACGGCGAACGCGTGCGCGACGTACTCGGGCACGCGCTCGGCGCGGTCGATCTGCGCCGACCACTTCGCGACGCTCGCGTACATGCGCCGGTAGTCGACCTCCTGGAACGCCTCGCGGTCGACGAAGTCGCCGCCGACCTGCCCGACGAGCAGCAGCATCGGCGTCGAGTCCTGCTGCGCGACGTGCACGCCGATCGCCGCGTTGGTCGCGCCCGGTCCGCGCGTGACGATCGCCACGCCTGGCCGCCCGGTCAGCTTGCCGACCGCCTCCGCCATGTACGCGGCCCCGCCTTCCTGCCGGCACGACACGAACGCGAGGCGGTCGCGCACGTCGATGAGCGCGTCGAGCACCGGCAGGTAGCTCTCGCCGGGGACGCCGAACAGGTGCGTGACGCCTTGGGCGACGAGGCTTGCGACGAGAAGCTCGCCGCCGGAGCGTGCTTGCATGGATTGGCCGGGGAGGAGGTGCCGGCCGATTCTAGCGCGATCCCCCCTATAATCCGGCAGCCGAAGGTCCAGCGATGCTCGCCGAACCCACCATGGTCGTCCTGCCCGAGACCCTGCACGACGCGATCATGTTCGCGACGGCGGCGCTCGTTATCGTGCTGCTGTCGTTCCTGTTCCCGCCCGAGCGGCGCCAGGGCTCGCTCGCGATGGCGATCATCGCCACGATCGGCGTCGCGCTCCTGTGGACGCACATGCGCTACCAGGGGATGCTCGGCTCGCCGACGATCACCATGATGGTGCGCGAGGCGCTGCTGTTCGTCATCGCGTTCGCGGTGATCCGCGTGTTCATGATCTTCGTGCTCTCGGGCCTGCTCGCGCGCTTCGCGGTGCCGCGCATCCTGTCCGAGTTCCTGCTGGTGCTGAGCCTGATCGCGTACTTCCTGTTCAGGCTCAACGCGATCGGCGTCAACCTGGCCGGCATCGTGACGACGTCCGCCGTGCTGTCGGCGGCGCTCGCGTTTTCGGCGCAGGAAACCCTCGGCAACCTGTGGGCCGGCATCTCGCTGCAGCTCGAGAACACGGTGCGCCTGGGCGACTGGGTCAAGATCGGCAACGAGACCGGCCAGGTCGTCGGCATCCGCTGGCGCTCGATGGCGATCGCGACCAACTACAACGAGACGATCGTCATCCCGAACTCGCAGCTCATGAAGGACAAGGTGATCGTGATCGCGCGGCGCGGCGACACCAAGGTCCACTGGCGGCGCACCATCGCGTTCCAGGTCGACTACGACTACACGCCCGCGCGCGTGTGCATGATGGTCACCGAGGCGCTCTCGCGCGCCGAGATCGCGAACATGTCGCGCGACCCGATGCCCCTGTGCCTGTGCGAATCGTACAAGGACAGCGGCGCCGAATACACGGTCCATTACTACATCGTCGACCCGCGCATCGAGTTCGTGACGCGCTCCGAGCTCCTCGTGCACGTGTACGCGGCCCTCGTGCGCGCGAACATGCCGATCCCGTACCCGCGGCAGGTCGTCGAGCTGATCCGCGACGAGACCGGTCGCCACGCGCGCGAGGACTTCGCGCGCAAGCGTGCCGCGCTCGACCACGCCGAGCTATTCGCGTCGCTCACGCCCCAGGAGAAGGACTCGCTCGCGGTGGAGCTTCGCACCGCGCCGTTCGTCACCGACGACGTCGTGTTCCGCGAAGGGGAGAATGCCGACTCGCTCTACCTGCTCGCGCAGGGCCAGGTGCACGTCGTGCGCGACTCGGCCGACGGCACGACGCGCAACCGGTTCGCCACGCTCGACGCGCCCGCGTATTTCGGCGAGATGGGCCTCCTGCTCGGCTCGCCGCGCGGCGCGACCGTCATTGCCCAGGGCGACGTGATGACGTTCCAGATCGACCGGCGCGGCTTCGACTCGATCATCAAGGCGCGCCCGCAGATCGCGATGGCGATGTCCGACGTGCTGGCGAAGCGCCAGGCCGCCAACCTCGCGATGCTTCAGACGCTCGACGCCGAGCAGCGCGCGCGCCACGCGTCGGGCGCCGCGGGCGAGCTCGTCCGCAAGATCCGCGACTTCTTCGGCCTCAAGAGCTAGGGCCTGTCAGCGCTACCGGGACGCTCGCGTGACTCAGCAAACGGCCGCCATCGAGGCGCACACCGCAAGCCGTAGTCAATCTACGGCGAGGATGTGCAACGACGATGGCGGCCGTTTGCTGAGATCACCCGGAGGGCCCATGCCGCGCTGGCCGCAGGGCGTTGT
>DATBSV010000350.1:0-1911 GCA_036559685.1 Casimicrobiaceae bacterium | reverse complement strand
AGTACGAGCGCAACATCTGCCGCGGAAGCGGCGGGCGGGTTTACGCCGCGGACGGCACAGAGATCACGATGGCGATGGAAGCCGAGTACGACAAGAAGGTGATGCGCGTCCGGTTCAAGGCCAATTGATCCCCCCGAAGCGTGCTGGGCGCGCCTCCCCCCGAGGGGGCCCGCGCCCTTGGGGCGGCCGGGCGGGCGCGGACACACTGCCAACATGAAACGTGCGGCCGCGAAAGTCGTCGCGGTGCTGGGCGGGCTCGCGGCGCTCGGCTACGCGCTGCTGCTCACCGCGCTCTACTTCGGGCAGGAATCGCTGATCTTCCCGGGCACGCCGCTGCCCGCGGACTACCAGTTCGCGTTCGACCAGCCGTTCGAGGAGATGCGCGTCCCGGTCGAGGGCGGATCGCTCGACGCGTTGCTGTTCGAGCAACCGAATCCGCGCGGCCTGGTGTTCTTCCTGCACGGCAACCGCGGCAACCTGTCGACCTGGACGACCGGGCTCGACTTCTACCGGCGCGTCAACTACGACCTGTTCATCGTCGACTACCGCGGCTACGGGCGGAGCCAGGGCACGAACGTCGACGAGCGCCAGCTCGACGCCGACGTGCGCGCCGCGTGGGAGACCGTCGCACCACGCTACCGCGGCAAGCCGATCGTCGTCTACGGGCGATCGCTCGGCACCGGGCTCGCTGTGCGGCTCGCGCGCGAGGTGACGCCGTCACTGCTCGTGCTCGTGTCGCCGTACGCGAGCCTCGTCGCGGAAGGGCAACGACGCTATCCGTTCGTACCCGGATGGCTGATGAAGTATCCGTTGCGCAGCGAGGAGACGATCGCCGATGTGAAGTCGCCCGTGCTGCTGATCCACGGCGTGCGCGACCGCACGATTCCCTTTTCCGAAAGCGAGGTGCTCAAGCTGCGCGCTCGCTCGCCGGTTGAGCTGCTGCTGATCGAGGACGCCGGGCACGGCGACATCCACCGCCACCCGGTCTACCTGGAGACGCTCGCCGAGCGCCTGGGGAAGCTCTAGCTAGCCGACGTGCTTGCGCAGGAACGCGAGCGTGCGCTCGCGCGCGAGCTTCGCGGATGCCGCGTCGTACGAGCCGCGCTGGTCGCAGTTGAACCCGTGGTTCGCGGCATAGACGTGCGTCTCGACCTCGGGATGCGCCGCCGCCCACTGCCGCACGCCGTCGATCGGGATCGCGTGGTCCTTCTCGCCGAAATGCGCCATCACCGGACAACGCGGCTTCTCGCCGACCGCCTCGAGCATGCCGCCGCCGTAGTACGGGACCGCGCATGCGAAGCCGGCGACGCGCGCCGCGCCCATCCACGCGACGTAGCCGCCCCAGCAGTAGCCGACGACACCGACCTTGCCGGCCGTCGCGGCGAGCTTGCGCGCGGCGTCGACGTCGGCGAGCGCGTGCTCGAGCGTCGCCTTCGCCTTCAGTCCACGGCCGGTCTCGATGTCCTCGGGCGTGTAGCCGATGTCGATCTTCGGCGCGAATCGGTCGAACAGCGCGGGAGCGATCGCGACGTAGCCGTCGGCCGCGTAGCCGTCGCATACGTTGCGGATGTGGCTGTTGACGCCGAAGATCTCCTGCGCAACGACGAGTCCGCCGCGCGGCTTGCCCGCAGGGTCGGCGCGCCAGGCGGAGATCGTGACGCCGTCGGCGGCGGTGAGGGTGATCCAGTGGCCCATGCGTTTGCTCCCGTGTCGTCGCGATGTCGCCGATGATAAACAAAACGCCCCGGTCGTCGACCGGGGCGTTTGGCTTTTTGGGTGCCTGACGATGACCTACTTTCGCGCGCGAGATGCGCACTATCATCGGCGTGCTGCCGTTTCACGGTCCTGTTCGAGATGGGAAGGAGTGGTTCCGGCAGGCTATGGTCGTCAGGCGTAGAGGGTGCGCCGTCG
>DATBSV010000349.1:0-11969 GCA_036559685.1 Casimicrobiaceae bacterium | reverse complement strand
CGAGCAGCGCGAGCGACACGACGAGGTGCGCCGTATCGTCTGCGATCGTGATCCCGACGATCTCGCCGCGGCCGCAGCCGTCGGCGACGAGCCACGCCGAGCATTCGCGAACGCGATCGGCCAGCTCGGGGAACGAGTGCTCCCGCTCGCCCACCACGAACGCGGCCGGCGCGCTCCGATCGGCGCCGCGGCGTTGCACGACCTCGCCGTACAACGTCGACATCATTGCCAAGCGCCGGACTCCGCCGGCCTTCCCGTCGGCGCCAAGCGGCGCAGCGCCGATCCTACCGCACGTCGCCGCGGCCGGGGCGACGTAGAATGCCGTCGAGAACGGGAAGCGGAGGCTATCAATGCGGCTGTCCCTCGGCATCGCGTGCGCGGTCCTGGTGGCGGGTTGCGCGACCGCGCCGCCGTCACCCCCTGCGCCCGAACCGCAGGCCCCGAAGGTCGTCTCGTACTTCAACGACGCGCGCTTCGCGCCGCCGTCCGTGCGGGTGAGCGCCGACGACGTGCTGGCGATGTCCGACGAGATGCGGCGGTACCTGGACTCCGACATCGTCGAGCGCGTCAAGACCAAGGGACGCCAGGTCGCGCTGGTCGAGGCCCTGTACACCAAGAGCCAGCTCAAGCTCGAGTACGACTCGACGATGACGCGCAACGCCTCGGAAGCGTTCGCGTCGCGGTCGGGCAACTGCATGTCGCTGGTGCTGATGACCGCGGCGTTCGCGAAGGCGCTCGACCTCACGGTCACGTTCCAGAAGGCGGTCATCGAGGACGAGCTCGGCCGCGACGGCGACATCTTCATGTCCGTCGGCCACGTCAACGTGACGCTCGCGCGGCGGAAGACCGAGGAGTTGGGCTACGGCTACAACGCCGGCAAGCGGAAGGTCGAGGTCGACCGGATGACCATCGACTTCCTTCCGCCCGACGAATTGAGGTCGATGAAGACGCGCACGATCGACGAGCCGACGATCGTCGCGATGTACCTCAACAACCGCGCGGTCGAGGCGCTTGCGCGCGGCCGCATCGACGACGCGTACTGGTGGGCGCGCGAGGCGATCCGGCAAGCGCCGGAGTTCGTCTCGCCGTACAACACGCTCGGCGTCGTCTACGCGCGGCACAACGACGCGGACGAGGCCGAGCGCACGTTGCGCTACGTGCTCGAGCGCGACCCCGGGAACACGCTCGCGATGTCGAACCTCGTCAACGTGCTGGCCGAAACGGGCCGCGACGACGAGTCGAGGCGGATCGCCGCGACGCTGTCACGCATCGACCCCGAGCCGCCGTTCAGCTTCTTCATCCGCGGCATGGTCGCAATGCGCGCGGGCGATTTCCGGACCGCCAAGGAGGCGTTCGCGAAGGAAGTGGCGCGCGCGCCCAACTATCACGAGTTCCAGTTCTGGCTGGCGGCGGCCGAGGCGGGGCTGGGCGAGATCGACGACGCCCGCGCGCACATGGAGCTGGCGATCAAGCACAGCACGTCGCGCCGCGAGCACGACATCTACGCGGCGAAGCTCGACCGGCTCACGCGCGCCCGGTAGCCGGGCTACTGCCGCTTTGGCTAGAGCTTGAACTTGCGCTTGCACTCGCCGATCGGTTCCGAGTAGACCTTCGGCTTCCAGTCGGGGCCGGTGCGGTGCTCGTAGCTTGCGACGATCTTGTAGAGCATGCACGGCTGCATGTCGAGCTCGACCTCCTGGAACTCCGGCCGGAACTCTCCGCGGGCGCTCTCGAAGTGCACGCGGATCACGTGCTTGCCGGGCGGCAGCGGGTCGCTGCGCCGCGGGCTTTGCGGGCTCTTGCCGTCGATCTTGCTTAAGCCCAGCGTCGCCTCGTTGCGCGTCTCCGAGTTGTTCCCGCGCTCGACGAGCGCGTAGGGCTTGCTGTACATGCCCTGCGCGATCGCGCTCGAGGCGACTAGGAGGAGGGCGGGGGTGAGCAGGTGGCGCATGGCGTTCTCCGGTGGCTTCGACATCGTCTACAGTGGCGATTGTCGCGTTATTCCTAGGATCGCATGAAGACGTACCGGATCGCCACGATTCCCGGCGACGGGATCGGCAAGGAGGTCGTGCCGGCCGGCCGGCAGGTGCTCGAGGCGCTGGCGAAGACGCAGCGCGGGTTCGCGTTCGAATTCACCGACTTCGGCTGGGGCGGCGACTGGTACCGCGCGCACGGCGAGATGATGCCCGCCGACGGGCTCGACGCGCTGCGCGGCATGGACGCGATCCTGTTCGGCTCCGCCGGCGACCCGAACATCCCCGACCACGTCACGCTGTGGGGGCTACGGCTCAAGATCTGCCAGGGGCTCGACCAGTACGCGAACGTGCGGCCGACGCGGATCCTGCCGGGCATCGACGCGCCGCTCAAGCGCTGCGCGAGTGGCGACCTCGACTGGGTGATCGTGCGCGAGAACTCGGAAGGCGAGTACGCGGGCATGGGCGGTCGCGTGCACCAGGGGCACCCGATCGAGGCCGCCACCGACGTGTCGATCATGACGCGCGCGGGCGTCGAGCGGATCCTGCGGTTTGCCTTCAGGCTCGCACGCTCGCGGCCGCGCAAGAAGCTCACGGTGGTCACCAAGTCGAACGCGCAGCGCCACGCGATGGTCATGTGGGACGAGATCGCGCGCGAGATCGCGGCCGAGTTCCCGGAGGTGAGCTGGGACAAGGAGCTGGTCGACGCGGCGACCGTGCGCATGGTCAACAAGCCCGCGTCGCTCGACACGGTCGTCGCGACCAACCTGCACGCCGACATCCTGAGCGATCTCGCGGCCGCGCTCGCGGGCAGCCTCGGCATCGCGCCGACCGCGAACCTCGACCCCGAGCGCCGCTACCCGTCGATGTTCGAGCCGATCCACGGGTCGGCGTTCGACATCATGGGGCAGGGCATCGCGAACCCGGTCGGCACCTTCTGGAGCTGCGCGATGATGCTCGAGCACCTTGGCGAGCCGCGCGCGGCGCAGAGCCTGATGCGCGCGATCGAGCGGATCACGGCCGACCCCGCGCTGCATACGCGCGATCTCGGCGGCAAGGCGACGACGGCGGAAGTGACGCGCGCGGCGTGTGCGTTCGTCGCCGCCGAGGCAGAATCGAAGGAACGCGTGGCGTAACGCGCCGCGCGACACGACAGGAGGAGTGACGATGCAGAAGCTTCTGGCCATGGCGGCGCTGGGCATGACCGCGTTCGCGCCGCTCGCCGCGGCGCAGGTGGCGTGCCCCGACAAGAATGTCCTGTACTGGCAGGCGTTCCCGCCGGGTGGCGAATCCGACCTCTCGGCGCGGCACCAGCAGGTCGTGCTGAAGGCGAAGTGCCCGGCGATCGACACGATCATCCAGTACAAGGCCGGCGCCGGCGGCGGGCTCATGTGGTCGCAGATGAACCAGCTGCCGCCCGACGGCGTGAACGTCGTCGGCATCAACCTGCCGCACATCGTGCTGCAGCCGATCGAGGGCCAGGTCAGCTACAAGACCGAGGACGTGACGCCGGTGTTCTGGTTCCACTACACGCCCGACGCGCTGGTCGTGCCCGAGCAGAGCCCGCTCAAGTCGTTCGCGGACTTCGTGAAGGCGGCGAAGGCCGACCCTAACAAGCTGTCGCTCGGCGGCTCGGGCCTCAACTCGGCGAACCACGCCGCACACGAGCGGCTGAACGCGGTGTTCGGCGTCAAGACGACCTACATCCCGTTCAAGGGCACCGGCGACATGACGACCGCCGTGGTCGGCGCGCAGGTCGACGGCGCGATGTCGTACACGGCGTTCGCGATCAACAACAAGGGCCGCGTGCGCGCGCTCGCCGTCGCGATGGACAAGCGCCATCCGCTGCTGCCGGACGTGCCGACGTTCAAGGAGCTCGGCGTCGACTGGGTCGACGGCGCGTATCGCGGCATCGGCGTGTCCAAGTCGACGCCGCCCGAGGTGCGCAAGAAGCTCGCGGACCTCTGGATGGCGCTCAACACCGATCCCGAGATGAAGAAGCTCGCCGACCAGAGCGGCTTCGAGCTCGTGAACGTCGGCACCGACCAGATGGACGCGTTCATGCGCGACAAGGTCCGCGTGTACACGCAGACGGCGCAACAGATGGGGCTGGGCAAGAAGTAGGCGACCCGGGAGTGGGATCGGGGGCTTGTCTGCCCCCGTTCTTTCCTGTCTGTGGTGCGTATAATTGTTATTATGTTAAATGAGAGGTGGTGCCACGGCGCCGTTCGACCGGACGGCTGGCGCCGCCGGTCAACGCGCCGAAAGCACTAGTCGCCCGCTGTCACAATGGTGCGATGAGGGCAAAGGGCTGGGTCGGCTTGCTGATTGCGGTGTCGGTCGTCGCGGCGATCGTGCCGAACGTCACCGGCCGCATGACCGAGTCGCGCGTGCGCGAGCTCGTGGCCGCCGCCAACCAGACGTGGTCCTCTTCCTGGAAGGTGGAGATCGATTCCTACGACCGTTCCTGGGCGCGATCCGAGAGCGTCGTGCGCATCCGGTCCGGCGAAGGCACCGACGTCGCCGAGCTGCGAACGACCTGGCGGCACGGCCCGCTGGGCGGGATGAACCTCGCCTCCGGCTCGACGGAATTCCACCTGCTCGGGCCGTTGGCCGCGAGCGAGCGTCACTACTTCAAGGGTAACCCTCCCGCGACCGCGACCCATACGGTCTCGCTCGACCAGTCGCTGCGCGCCGATTTCGCGACGCCGCCCATCGATCGCGCGCTCATGGACTCGCCGGCGACGCGCGTGTCGGGGACCGGGTCGTCCGGCACCTTGACGATCGATCGCTCCGGTCGCTTCGCGTTCGATCATCACTATCCGAAGCTCACGATCGCCGAGCGCGCGGAAAAGCTCGAGATCGTCGAGGCACGGCTTGCGTCGTCCGGCAGCTTCGGGGATGCGGCGCTGGCGACGCCCGCCCAGTTCTCGCTTTCGGCCGGGTCGATCCAGTGGAGCGACAAGCTGCGGTCGGTGGCGATCGCCGATGTGTCGATCACCGGCAGGATGATCCCGAACGCCGAGAGCATCGACTTCAAGTTCGGTCATGTCGTAGGTCCGGGGCACGCCGAGGAGCGCGGCAACGCGCATCGATGGAAG
This sequence comes from Casimicrobiaceae bacterium, assembly GCA_036559685.1. GTDB lineage: Bacteria > Pseudomonadota > Gammaproteobacteria > Burkholderiales > Casimicrobiaceae > VBCG01. The sequence continues at coordinate 6,895 of DATBSV010000349.1, read as the reverse complement.
CGGATCGAGTTGCGGTTGACGTTCGCGGACATCTCGCGGGCGGCGCTCGAGGGCCTATCGCGCGAGATGCGCAGCGTCTCCGAGCTCCCTCCTTCCGACCCGCGCAGGCTGCAGCTGAGCCTCTCGGCATTCGCCAACGCGTCGCAGGCACTGCTCAAACGCGATCCGACGCTGTCGCTCGACACGTTCACGTTCGAAGGACCGGACGGCATTCTGTCCATCACGGCAACGGTTCGCGTCGACCAGGCGTTGCTCAAGGACGGCGGGTTCGCCCCCCTGCTCCGGGCGATCTCGATGCTTGCGCGGGTGTCGATCGCGCGTGCGCTGGCCGAGGCGTGGCTCGTCGCGGCGCTGCGGCCGAATGCGGTCGCCGCGTTGACCGTGCAAGGCAGTCCGGAGCCCTCGGCAGCGGACGTCGATCGATGGGCGCGGACGATGGCGGGCAACGTGCTCGGCTCCGCGGCGCAAGCCGGGCTCATCCGCGAAGGCGCCGACCCGATCGTCGTCGAGATCGTCGCGAAGGAAGGGCGCATCCTCGCGAACGGGCTTTCGGCGGAGCGGCTCGCCGAGCTGAAGTCGGCGCTGCTGCCCGATCCTGCAGCAAGGAATCGCGGGATGGAGCGCGTTCCCGCGGCGCCCGGCACCCGCTGAGGCGTCTAGTCCTTCAACCGCGCGACGGCTTCCTCGAGCAGGCGGATCGCGTCGGCACGGCCGTGCTCGCCGAGCTTGTGGCGGTCGACGATCAACAGGAGCCCGTCCTTTTCCTGGCGGATCACGCGACCCTGCAGGCCGGCGCCGTCGTGCAGGCCGACCACGCGGTGCGTGCGCACAGGCTTGCTGAAGCCTTTCACCGTGATCGTGCCCGTCTCCTCGGCGAGCACCTCGTCCTTCACGAGCGACCAGGTCTCGTGCGACAGCAGGATGCCGCCCAGGTCGGCGTGCGTCTGGAGGCGCGAAGCCAGGTTCACCTCGTTGCCGATGACCGTGTACTCGACGCGGCTCGCGCTGCCGAAGTTGCCGACCGTGCAATAGCCGGTGTTGATGCCGATGCGGAGCTGGAAGACGTGCTCCTGCCCGCGTTCGCGCCACTCGGCCTGCAGGTCGCGCATGCGTTGCTGCATCTCGATCGCCATCTTGACGCACGCGAGCGCGTCGTCCTTCTCGCCGCGCGACTCGGGATCGCCGAAGAACACCATGATCGCGTCGCCGATGAACTTGTCGATCGTTGCCCCGTGCGCGTGCGCGATCGTCGACATCGCCTCGAGGTACTGGTTGAGCAGCGCGGTCAGCTCCTCGGACTCGAGCATGTCGGTCGTCTCGGTGAAGCCCGCGATGTCGGAGAAGAAGATCGTGAGCTTCTTGCGCTTCGCGACGACCTCGACCGTCTGCGCGCCGCTGAACAGCGAGCGGTAGAGCTGCGGCGAGAGGTACTTCGACAGCTTGTTCGCGAGCGTCTCGAGCTCGCGGTTCTGCTCGGAGACGCGGCGGTTCGCCGCCTCGGCCGCCTCGGCGGCATCGCGCAGGCGTGCCTCCACCTCCTTGAGCTCGGAGACGTCGGTGATGACCGTGACGGCGCCGCCCGTGCCGACCTTGCGACGCACGACGCGGAACACGCGACCGTCGGGCGCGCGGTCGTCGAACGCCCGCCCGGTCGGATTGCGGAGGCTGGCGACGCGTTTCGCGACCTCCGCGTCACGATCGGCATCGCCGTAATACCCGTGGTCGGCCAGGTAGCGCAGCACACCCGCATAGGAGCGGCCGCGCTCGAGCAGCTCGCGCGGCGTCGTGTACATGTCGGCGTAGCGCTCGTTGCTGAAGACGATGTCCAGCGCCTCGTCCGTGTAGACGAGGGCGCCCGGCATGTTGTCGAGCGCGACATGGAGCGCCGCCTCGCTTCGCGCGGCCTCCGCCTCGGCGCGCTTGAGCTCGGACACGTCGGTGATGACCGTGACCGTGCCCCCGCCTTCGACCTTGCGGCGAACGACGCGCACGACCCGACCGTCCGGCGGATAGTCGTCGAACGCCTTGCCCGTCGGCGCGCGCAGGCTCGCGACGCGCCGGGCGACCTCGGCCTCGGGATCGGCATTGCCGTAATAGCCGTGCGCCGCGAGGTAACGAAGCACGTCGACGTACGAACGGCCGCGCTGCAGCAGCTCGGGCGGCGTCGTGTACAGGTCGGCGTAGCGGTCGTTGCAGACCACGATGTCGAGGGCTTCGTCCGTGTAGATGAGCGCGCCGGGCATGTTGTCGAGCGCCACTTTGAGCTCGGCCTGCGAGCGCTCGGCCAGGGCCTCGGCCGCCTTGCGCGCCGTGATGTCGGCGTAGGTCAGCACGACCCCGCCGTGCGCGATCGGCGCATAGCGCACGAGGAGGATCTGTCCCGCCGACGTCGTGTGCTCGAGCTCGTGCGCATGTCGAGCGCGAACGCGGACCAGCCGCGTTTGCGCCTGCAGCTCGACGTCGCCCACGCCGTAGTCGCCGCGCCGCGCGTTGTAGCGATAGAACTCGACGAGCCCGGTGCCCGGCCGGCACAGTGCCGCCGGGTAGCCGCGCAAAGTGCGGAACGCCTGGTTGCAGTCGACGAGCCGCAGGTCCTCGTCGAAGATCGCGAACCCGAAGTCGAACGTGTCGAGGCCGGCGCGCGTCAGCGTCGCGACAAGCTCGCGGTCGGCCGCTCCGGACTTCGCGCCTTCACGTCGTTGCGCCACGGCAAGGCCCTCCCCTGCTCGGCGTTGCGTCGGCAGTCTCCGCTATTTCCTCGGGACGGTCTTCGCCGCCGGATCGAGCACGATCGGCGCCGAGAACGTGACGTCGTAGCTCCACTGCTGCTTGAACTCGTTCTGCTTGCCCGGCGTGTGGAACCGGCCGGCGATGCGCTTCTCGTCGTAGGCGCTCGGCTCGAAGCGCACCCACAGCGCCGAGCTCACGAACGTCGTGAACGCCGGATGCAGCGGCTCGGCGCTCATGATCTTCGCGTCGGGATTCACCACGACGCGCAGCGCTGCGAGGCCGTCGCGTCGCACGCGAGCCTCGAGCTTGGCCGCGTCCATCGCTTCGGATGCCGTCACCGGACGGTCCGACACGACGACGACGACATCGAGATAGCCCTTCTCGGTCGCGCTGTCGACCTCGACGGCGATCGCGTGCGTGAACGATGCCGTCTTGCCGTTCGCCTCGAGCGTGCCCTTGGCTTGCTGCGCGGCGGCGGGCGTCGCGATCGCGAGGCCAGCGGCCAGGACCAGGGCATGGCGGCGCTGCATCGCCGACGAGCCTAGCGGCCGTACCCGAAGCCGTCGAGGGGAATTTCGGACTCGCGTCCCGCGACGGCGTCGGCGACGACGCGCCCGCTCGCGAGCGCGAGCGTCCATCCGAGCGCGCCGTGGCCGACGTTCAGGAACAGGTTGGCGAGCGGCGTCGCGCCGAGGATCGGGCTGCCGAGCGGCGTGGCCGGGCGCAGGCCGCACCAGGGCGCCATCGCGTCCAGCGGCGCCTGGTAGTCGGCGGCATGGGGAAACGCCGCGCGCGCCTCGGCGACGAGTTGGCGCAGCCGCACGGGGTCCGGGAGGCTCGACCAGCCGGCGATGTCCGCCATGCCGGCGACGCGCAGCGTCCGGCCGCCGGGGCCATCGAGCGGCGCGTAGACGACCTTGCGTTTCGCGTCGGTCACCGAGACGTGGGGCGCGGGTCCGAGCACCGGCAGCGTCAGGCTGTAGCCCTTGAGCGGATAGACCGGGACGCGAAGGCCGATCGGCTTCACGAGCCGCCCCGACACCGGCCCCGCCGCGACGACGAACGTGTCGGCGTCGACCGGCCCGGACGAGGTGTCGACGCCGACGACCCGGCGCTTCTCGACGACGAGCCTGCGTACCTGCGTCCCGAGCGCGAAGCGCACGTGCGGCATCGCCATCAGGTGACGCTCGAGGCCCACGCAGAAGCGGTAGCAGTCGCCGACCTCCTCGCTCGCCGTGTAGATGCCGCCGGCGAGTCGCGCGCCAAGGCCCGTGCCGTCCGAGCCCAGCGCGGGCTCGAGCGCGAGGCACGCGTCGCGCTCGAGCGCGTCCTGCTCGCAGCCGAGCGAGCGCTGGTAGTCGACCAGCGCGCGGGCGTTCACGTAGCTCTCCTGATCCGAATGGACGACGAGCTTGCCGTTGCGACGGTGGCCGAACTCGAGCGACTCGGCCGCGACCAGCTCGTGCATCAGGCGGCGGCTGTAGAACGACAGCGCGAGGAGCCGGCGCGTCGTCGTCTCGCTCTGGCTACGCGTGCACGCGAGCACGAAGCTTAAGAGCCAGCGCCATTGGTCGGGGTCGAACTTCGGGTAGAAGCGCAGCGGCGAATCGCGGCGCAGGAGCCACGGCGGGATCTTGGGGAGCACGCCGGGGCCTGCGAGCGGTGCGACATAGCTGTAGCTCAGCTGCGCGCCGTTCGCGAAGCTCGTCTCGAGCGCGACGCCGTCGTTGCGGTCGACGACGACGACGTCGTGGCCGTCGCGCGCGAGCCACCACGCGGTCGCAAGGCCGACGACGCCGGCGCCTAAGACTGCAACGCGCACGTCAACCCTTGAGCACCGCAGCCAACGCCGCCTTCGCCATCGCGTCCTGGACGGCCGCGTCCTCGCCGAGCGCGCTCGCGAGCGACACGTCGATTTCCGGGTGCGCGCGCCGAAGCGCGTCGACGAGCGAGGGCACGTCGCGCCGCACGTGCCCGCCGACCCCGAGGAAGACGGGCACGACGGAAATCGCACGGCAGCCGCGCGCGACCAGCGCGCGCGCGGCGCCGTCGACGTCGGGCGTCATCAGCTCGAGAAAGGCGAGCGACACCGGCGTGTCCGGCGAAAGCGCCTCGAGGCGCCGCCGGATCGCCTCGAACGGCTCGGCCCAGGACGGATCGCGCGCGCCGTGCGCCAGCAGGATCACGCCGCGGGTCGCCATGCCTCGATTATAGAGAGGCCGGCGGCGCGGTATCCTTGGGGCGATGTCGATCCCGTTGTTCGGCCTGCCGCGCGACGCCCAGCGCGCGTGGATCGAGGCGCAGCTTCTGCGGCCGCCGCCGTTCCACGCGACCGGCATGAGCGACGGCTTCCGGATGCCGGGCCGCGAAGGACGCGCGACGCCCGCTGCCGTGCTCGTGCCGATCGTCGACCGGGTCGACGGGCTCACCGTGCTCCTGACCCAGCGCAGCGAAGGGCTGCCGGACCATCCGGGCCAGATCTCGTTCCCGGGCGGCCGCATGGAGCCCGGCGACGCCGACGCGGGCGACGCGGCGTTGCGCGAAGCGGCCGAGGAAATCGGGCTCGACCGCGCACGCGTGAGCCTGCTCGGCTCGCTCGCGAACTACGACACGACGACCGGCTATCGCGTCACGCCGATCGTCGGCTGGGTCGCGCCGCCGTTCGATGTCGCGCCCGATCCGGTCGAGGTCGCCGACGTCTTCGAGGTGCCGCTCGCGTTCCTGCTCGACCCGGCGAACCAGCAGCGCCACTTCCGCATGCAGGGCCTTGTGCGGCGCGACTTCTGGGCGATCCCGTACGGCGAGCGCTACATCTGGGGCGCCACGGCCGCGATGCTGATGATCCTCGATCGCACGCTGCGCGAGCCGATGCCGGATCCGATCGTCGTTCCAACGCGACGCGTGCGTTAAGGCGAACCCGCATGCAGGAAGGCGACGGCACGGCGCTGATCCTGCCCGGGGGCGGCGCGCGGGCCGCCTACCAGGTCGGGGCGCTGCGCGCGCTCGCCGACATGTTCAGGCGAGGGTCCCCGCTTCCGTTTCCGACCGTTTGCGGCACGTCCGCAGGCGCGATCAACGCGGCCACGCTGGCGGTGCATGCCGACGATTTTCGCCGCGGCGTCGCGCGCCTGATGCGCTGGTGGCTCCGCGTGCAGGTCCGGGACGTCTACCGCGCCGACCTCGCCACGCTGTCGCGCCACGGCATGCGCTGGCTCGCCGACCTGCTGGGCGGGCGACCGGGCCCGGACGACGCGGCCGCGATGCTCGACAACTCGCCGCTCGGCAACTTGCTTCACGACGCCGTCGACTTCTCGCGCCTCGACGATCGCGTGCGCGACGGTACGCTGCATGCGCTGTCGATCAACGCGACGAGCTACTCGACCGGTTTCGCGATCACGTTCTTCGCCGGGCAGCCGGGCATCGCGCCGTGGCGCCGCATGCGACGCGAGGGACGGCGCGCGACGCTGGGCCACGAGCACCTGCTCGCATCGACGGCGATCCCGTTCGTCTTCCCGGCGGTGCGCCTCGAGGACGACTGGTACATGGACGGGTCGGTGCGGATGCTGACGCCGCTCGCGCCCGCGCTGCATTTCGGCGCGCGACGCATCGTCGTGATCGCGGTCGGCCAGTTCGCGGGCCAGCGCGCGGCGCCGGACGCCCATCCTCGCTACCCGTCGTTCGCGCAGACTGCCGGCCACGCGCTGTCGACGATCTTCCTCGACAATCTCGGCGCCGATCTCGAGCGGCTGCACCAGATCAACCGCATCGCCAGCGCGTGCCCGGCCGACCAGGTCGCGCAGCGCGGGCTCAAGCTCGGTCACGTCGACGCGTTCGTGCTCGCGCCGTCGAAGGACCTGGGCGAGATCGCGCTTCACTTCGCGCCCCAGCTGCCCGTGGGCGTCCGCACGCTGCTGCGCGGATTCGGGAGCACGCGAGGCACCGGCGCGAACCTGACGTCCTACCTGCTCTTCCAGCCCGGCTTCATCCGGGCGCTGATCGCGCTCGGCTACGCCGACGCGATGGCCCGGCGCGACGAGCTCGAGGCGTTCCTGGCCGGGGGCGCGCCCTCGTTCGTGCCGTTGCTCCCTCCCGAGCTGGCGTGATTGCTGCTTTGGTGGCTATGACAGCAGCATAGGACCCCCAGAGGTCCTCCCGTACAATCGAC